>JBBTBY010000004.1 GCA_038043445.1 Spirochaetota bacterium | reverse complement strand
CAAGACCCACGACACCGAGTAGGACTACGCAGCAGAACACGCAGAGTATGCGCACGAGTATCGTGTGATAGAAATCGACTATCGGCTGGGGGAAGACAACACCGAAAAAATGGGGGAAATGATAGAGCTTTTCGAGCAGGAAAGCCAGGAAACCCCAGAAGACGAATGCATGCAGTATGCCGGGAAGCGGACGCCCGCGTATGACGCGGTACTGGAACGCGACGTCGCGGATAAAGCGCCATGCCCGCGCGAATGGATGGTCTAAGCGGTTCGTCGGCTCGCCCTTTGCAACAAGCATGAGCTTTTGGACGAGGAATTGGATGAACAGTACGGTTGCCGAGAACATGAGGAAAGCGAGTGCGACACGCTCGATGAATGTCGGTGTGAATTCGACGAAAGACGTGAAATCCATGGCGAAACTCCGATGAATTGATTGAGCCGCGATTCTACCGCACGGTACATCAAAAGTCAATACGACGACAGGCGCGGATATTGTTGAAAAGCCGCCATATTCCATTTACAATACGTCCACGGGCATCAATATCTCATCGGAATAACGAAACAGCGGGTTGCAACCCGCTGTTCTCTGGTCTCATGGGTGTTCTCAACCGCATACTGGACAATTCGCATCTTTTTATTATTATACTGCCGCAATAGCTTAAGGATGAACCTATGATCACAGTGACCGTAGATGCCGGAATATGCGGCTTTGTGTCGACGATACGTGCCGAAAGCGATGATGGTCAGACCGTACGTGTTTCCATTGACTCGAAATGCGAGTCCGTGGCTGCGCTCGGACCTGAACTTGCCGCCTGTGATGCCTACTCCATCGCCTTCGCAAAATACGGCGCATCACCGGTATATCAGGCTGCAGACCGCCATTTCAAGCACGGTGCCTGTCCGGTCCCGGCTACCGTCGTCAAGGCGGTAGAAGCCGCGGCGAATCTCGCGCTTCCGAAAGATGTGATCATGAACATCGTCAAGCAATGAATATGAAAGTGAAGAGATGGATACGTCCCCGGGGATGATGATCGATGGCTGATATCAATAAAGTCGCTCTCCTTGTCTGCCGCGCCGGCGAATTTCTCATGTGCCGGAAGAACAATACGACATCGAAGCTGATACTGCCCGGCGGCACCATCGAGAGCGGTGAAAGCGATGTCGAGTGCCTTGAACGCGAGCTCTCAGAGGAGCTTGGCAATGTCACCGCGACCGGTCTTCTGTTCATCGGCGAGTACTCGGACATCGCGGCGAACGACGATGCGTCGATACGAAAGACGCTGTCGATACGATTGTATCAGGGTGCATTGATCGGGGAGCCGTCAGCATCGTCGGAGATAGCAGCGCTTGTGTGGTGCGGAATAGATCTCGATACGAAAGAGATGACGCCGATAATGAACAATAAGATACTGCCCGATCTGAATAAACGACGATTACTGCCGTGGTAGAAGTGAATTCAAACAAGATAGAGCTGCTTGCGCCCGCGAAGGACATCGATTGCGGAAAAGCCGCCATTGACTCCGGGGCTGATGCGGTATACATCGGCGGTCCGGATTTCGGTGCACGCAAGGCCGCGGCAAACACCGTCGACGATATCGCATCGCTCGTTTCATACGCCCATCGGTTCCATGTGAACGTATATGCGGCACTCAATACGATATTGAAGGATGATGAGATCGATGCTGCGGTCGATCTTATCAAACGATACCATGCGGCAGGCGTTGACGGCGTACTCATTCAGGATGTGGGTCTTCTCGAATGCGATCTCCCGCCGATCGCGCTTATCGCCAGCACGCAGATGGATAATAGCTCCCCCGGGAAAGTCGCATTTCTCGAGAAAGTCGGTTTTCAGCGTGCCGTGCTTGCCCGTGAACTCAGTATCGACGAGATACGCGCGATACGCTCGGCGGCACCGTCGATAGAGCTCGAATGTTTCGTGCATGGCGCGCTCTGCGTCGGTATGAGCGGACAGTGTTACATGAGTGTAAGCATGGGCGGCCGCTCGGGTAATCGCGGCGAATGCGCACAGCCGTGCCGAAAGCCCTATGAGCTCGCCGATGGCAGCGGGAAGCGCATCATGCATGGCTATCCGCTTTCGCTCGCCGATCTTGACCGCTCGCAGCATATCGAGGCGCTCATCGACAGCGGCGTAACATCGTTCAAGATCGAAGGGCGCCTTAAGGACAGGAATTATGTCGCGAACGTATGCGCGTTCTATCGGAATGCGCTGGACACGGTGCTCGCGAAAAAAGGGATGATGCGATCATCGTCGGGGCGGTCGACGGTCGAATTCACACCGAACGTGCACAAGACGTTCAATCGCGGCTATACCGATTATTTCATTCGCGGCGGGCGGGAACGCGCGGGATCGGTGCGTACGCCCAAAATGATCGGTGAGCGTGTCGGGGCCGTGCGGTCAGTTTCGCATAAGAGCATCACTCTCGATACGGACGCGGAATGCAACGCGGGGGACGGCCTCAGCTTCTTCGTCAATGATGAGCTTTCCGGCACTGCCGTAGAGGGTGCTCAGGGGAATACCCTCCGCGTCGGCCAGTCGACCGGGATGAAAGCGGGGATGGAACTGTATCGCAACCGTGATCACCGGTTCATCACGCAATTATCGAAGAGCAGGAATGAACGCTCAGTGGCCGTACGCATGACGATGAAGAACGTCCCTCAGGGTGTCGTGCTTAGTGTCTCCGATGAAGATGATATCTCAATAGAATATACATGGACGGGGGAATTGTCCGCGGCGGAAAAGAAGGACGAGGCGGAGGCGGTGATACGGAAACAGCTTATGCGTACCGGCGGGAGCGGATTTCACTGCACGTCCGTCGATATCGATTGCGATCGTTTCATTCCGGCATCCGTGCTCAATGCCATGCGCCGAGAGGCGTTATCGCTCCTTGTCGCCGAACGCGAGAAGAATCGTCCGCGGTTCGCCGGAAGCATTACGACGGATGATGCGCCGTATATCAGGAACGAGCTTGATCATACCGGCAATGTCCTCAATGAAAAGTCAAAGGCGTTCTATCGTCGCCACGGCGTTGGCCGGATCGGCGATGCTGCCGAAAGCGGGATAAGCATGGAAGGCAAGCGTGTGATGAGAACGCGCTACTGCATCCGCTATCAGCTCGATATGTGTATGCTCAACGGCGCTTCTGCGGAGCCGCTCTACCTGAAAGATGAAGAGGGGCATGTATTCCGTGCGGAATTCGACTGCGCCCGCTGCGGTATGGATATCTTCAAACAAAAATAGCGATGTCGTTTTTCTGCAACCGATGTCGTTTTCGGCCAAGACAAAATCTCGCACGCATGATATAGTAATATCCATGAAAGCAGGACTGTGCACCATAGCATTGCAAAAACACTCGGTGTTCGAAGCCATCGATATGGCGAAAGCGGCCGGCGCGCAGTCCGTTGAGATATGGGGCAAACCGCCGCACACACCGTACCCCATCGATGAAGCGCATCTTGCACGAGTGCGCATGCACGCACGGAATGCGGGGATCGCTGTAGCTGCATACGGTTCGTATTATAATGCGGGCGGTATGGTAGAGGTCAACGGCGCCACACTTACTGCGGAAGGCGAACTAGCGATAGCACGCGCGCTTGGTGCACCATGCATACGGATATGGCCCGGCAAGAAGGAGCAGAAGGACCTTTCGCCCGTGGACATCGATGCGGTGATCCGCGATATACGTGTCATCGGTGATAAAGCCCTAGCAGCGGGGATAGCCATTGTACTTGAACGCCACTGCAATACGATAACGAGCGCATGGGACGGCGTTGATGTGCTTATGAAGCGTATCGGTCATCCGAACATCTTTCTCAATTATCAGATACCGTATCCGTCATCGGCGGAGGATTACGAAAAACGAAGCGCGGACGATCATAAGACGCTCATGCCGTTCGCGCATCATGTGCACCTGCAGAATTATGTGCGCGATACGTCGGTGAGAAATCCGAAGCGCACGTTCCTTGCCGAGGGCGTCGTCGATTATGCGAAGTTCGGTGCGGCGGCGAAGGCCTCCGGTTTTACCGGGTATGCGATGGTGGAATTCCTGGCCGACAAAGCGGACATGAGCGAGACAGAATTGATCCGAAGGGATATCGATTTTATTCGAACGTTGTGAAGATCGGCTGCGGTATGAAAGAACAGCGGGTTGCATCCCGCTGTTCTCGGTATGATAGCGAAGCAATTACAGAGGACATCGTATGACGTATGAGCATCTCTTTTCACCTTGCGTGGTAGGCCCGCGTACCGCCCCCAATCGTTTCGTCTCCCAGGCGATGGAGGCCAATGACGGTGAGAACGGCGTTCCCGGCGAACGCGCGCGTGAACGCTATCGCAAACTTGCACGCGGGAAATGGGGTGTCGTCATTGTCGAGGCACTCTCGGTGAGCGAAACATCGCTTGCCCGTAAGAACGGCATGGTGATACAGAGGAAACATCTCGATGCGTACAAAAGGCTCGTCGATGAATACAAGCGTATCGATCCGGATTCGATCCTCCTCTTTCAGATAACGCATTCCGGCTATCGCAGCGGTTCATTCTCGGAAAAGACCGCGATATGCCCGGAGCACGAGAAAGACGCGCGCTACCTCTCCGCCGACGAAATAGAGTCGATACGTGAGGCTTTCGTCGAGGGCGTGCTCATCGCCGAGGCCGCGGGTGCTGACGGTGTGGATGTGAAATCGTGCCACGGTTATTTCGGCGCGGAAATGCTTCGCCCGGCGAATACACGCACGGACACGTGGGGAGGGGGTTTCGAGAACCGCACGCGATTCCTCCGCGAGAGCGTTGAGGAGATGAAGGCGAAAATACACAACCGCTCATTCGTTCTCGGCTCGCGATTGTCGCTCTATGAAGGGATACGCGGCGGCTGCGGTACCGTCGGCAAGGATGAGATCGTCGAGGATCTCTCGGAGATGTTCGATGTGATACGTCTTATGGCAAAGCTCGGCATGCACTATGTGAACGTTTCCGCCGGCATTCCCGCTGCGACGCCGGACATCACGCGGCCCACCGCGCCGTCGAAGCATCTGCAGCTCCATCACCTGCGCTACACGAAAGCGGTAAAAGAACTGAAACTCCCGCTCGCCGTATTCGGTTCGGCATATTCGTTCCCAAAAGCGGATTCGCTCACGCTTGCCGAGGAGATGATATCCAAGGGCTACACGGACTTCGCCGGATGGGGCAGACAGTCATTCGCCGATCCGCTCTTCCCGGACAAGGTGAAGCGCGGAGAGAATGTGAATTACTGCACCGCATGCTCAGGCTGCACCAAGCTCATGCTTGCGCAGGTGAATGACGGGTGTATCATGTATGATGAGTATTATAAAGGACTGATGAGAACGATATCGAAATGAAGCTCTTCGGCAAGACCATAGCTGTCGACACGCATGGCTATGATGCGCTCATCATCGGCAGCGGTGCGGCGGCATACAACTGCGCGGTGCACCTCTACGATCTCGGCGTGACCGACATTGCGATCGTCACTGAAGGACGCCGCATGGGAACTTCGCGCAACACCGGGAGCGATAAGCAGACCTATTACAAGATATCTGTCGGCGGCACGGCTGACGACAGCGCACGGCGCATGGCGGAGACGCTTTTTGCCGGCGGGGCTATGGATGGCGACACCGCGCTCTGCGAGGCATCCCAATCGCTCGCGGAATTCTTTCATCTGACATCGATCGGCGTACGTTTTCCGTTCAACCGCTTCGGCGAATATGCCGGATACAAGACCGACCATGACCCGCGCGAACGGGCATCATCCATCGGTCCCTACACATCGAAAGTGATGACCGAATGCCTTGAGCGCGAAACAGCAAAGCGGAAGATACGCATCATCGATCATACCCGCGTGATAAAGCTTCTCACCGACGCGCGGTCGAACACGGCCTTCGGGGTGCTCTCGCTGAAGAAGAAGACCGCCCCCACGGTACACTGCGCGAAGAACATCGTCTTCGCTACCGGGGGACCCGCGGGCATGTATGCGAATTCGGTCTATCCATTGTCGCAGTTCGGCGCATCCGGCGTGCTTGCCGCGGAAGGCGTGCGTTTCCAGAACATGAGCGAATGGCAGTACGGGCTCGGTTCGACGAAATTCCGCTGGAACCTTTCCGGAAGCTATCAGCAGGTGATGCCCCGCTATGTTTCCATCGATGCCAGCGGCACCGAACGTGAATTCCTCAACAACTATTTCGATTCCGTCGAAGCGCTCTCCGAGGCGATATTTCTCAAAGGCTATCAATGGCCGTTCGATGCGAAGAAAATAACAGACCGCGGCTCATCGACTATCGATATCGCCGTGTATATCGAACGCCATGTTCGCGGGCGCGAGGTCTATCTCGACTTCATGAAGGATCCATCCGGTGATGACCGCATCGGGAAATTCAGCATCTCGCGCATCGGCTCTCTCGCGCATGATTATCTTGCCAAGTCGGATGCGCTCGGGGTCACGCCGCTCGCACGTCTCAAAGCGCTCAACCCGAGATCGTACGAATTGTACCGCGACCATCACATCGATCTTGCGAAGGACTATCTTGCCATGGATGTTCTCGCGCAGCATCACAACGGCGGTGTTGCGGTCGACCACTGGTGGCGGACTTCCCTGAAGCATCTTTTTGCCGTCGGCGAATGCGCCGGTACGCACGGCGTCTACCGTCCCGGCGGGGCAGCGCTCAACGCAGGCCAGGTCGGCGGATTGCGCGCGGCGTCATTCATCGCCGGTACGATCAAGAACGATAACCCAGTCTTGAAGAAGCGGACATCGATCAGCGAGCTCATAAAAAAGAACATCGCGGCACTGAAGGTCTCGGGCAGCATGGGTTTCGATGCTTCCATTGCCATTGATATCCAGAAAAAGAACTCGCTTTATCTTTCTTTTATTCGCTCACGCAGCGAAATCGGAAGCCACCTGAGCGAGCTTGCTGCAAAAGAACGGACGCTGCTGGATACGAAGGTCAGCCCGGAGAATGCGTACGCCTATTTCCGTACCCGTGAGCTTATCGCTCTTTCCCGGATGCTTGCCGCATCGATCATCGAATATATGGATAATGGCGGTGTTTCCCGGAGCGGCTATGTCCTCGTGAATGACCGTACGCGCATTCATGATGTGCTTGCCGAGAGTGCGAAGCCAGACCCCCGCGCCGATACCGTGCAGGAAACATCCTATGGCTCGGAGATCAACGTGAGTACACGGCCTCGCCGGCCGATACCGGAAGCGAACGCCTGGTTCGAATCCGTCTGGCGCGAGTTCGATAATGGAACGGTCTTTCAATGACGCCGTTCGAACGCATGCAGAAGACCGTTGCGCGCAACAATGACGGCACGCCGCTTTTCTCTCCTGCGATCTACGACATGAAACCCGCGCTTGCTGGAAAGCCGGCGCATCTCTTCGGACAGAACGCGGACGATGTCGCCCTTGCGATGAGCCGTGAATTGAACGAGCTTGGGAACGATGTGCTCATCTCCGCGTACGATATTTACAATGTCGAAGCGGAAGTGCTCGGCTGTACCGTGCACCGCTCGGCCGATATACCCATGCCGAAAATAACTGCCCCTGTCATCGATTCGCTCGCGGATATCGGAGCGCTCGCGTTGCCGCGGTCGCCGCAGGGGCGCATGCCGGTATTCATCGAAGCAGCCGCTGCCGCCGCAAAGGGGTGCCCCGGGGCGGTCATTGCCGGCAGCATCAGCGGACCGTTCTCGATCGCATCGCATGTGTACCCGAAAGAAAAGCTCCTTATCGATATGATGATGGACCCGCATGCGGTATCGAAGCTCCTTCGCATGTGCACCGACACCGTTCTCGTCTATGCGCGCGCCTTCGCCGAACGAAGCATAGGCGTGTTCGTGTTCGATTCATTCATCGCCCCTCCGCTGCTCTCCCCTGAGCTCTATCGTACGCTCGTGCTGCCGCTCCATAAAGAGATCATGGTGTCGGCAAAAGCGTACGGCGCCCCGATGACCGCGCTCATTTCCGGCGGCAATACACCGCCGATATTCGACGATATGAAAGCCTCAGGCGCCGATCATTTCATCCTTGATTATCCCGTGCCCATTGACGAGATGAAACGCATACTCAGCAGCACAAACGCGGCGATACGCGTGAACATCGATCCGCAGGTCATTTCCGAAGGCACACCCCAGACGATAGGATCGCATATGAAGGATTTCCTCTCTGCGCTCGGGCATCACCGGAATCTCCTTGTCGGATCCGGCATACTCCCCATGCACACACCGGTTGTGAACATTCAGGCGGCAAAACGCGCACTGATGGAATGCTACCCGAAGTGAGGCTTTATGCCGTACGGCACCGTCATCTGTGATCCGCGTGAGTGAATTTTTTTGTAGGTGAAATGCTCTGATCGATTGACGCCAAATTAAGAGGGATAGACACGAATTGCACGAATAACCACGAATAATTCGTGGAAATTAGTGTAATTCGTGTCTGGCTGCTGATTCCGGCCGCATGCAATTATTTCGCTGCGTTACCACAATAGAAAGTCACACACGTGAACCGCTTCGCCGTTGCACACGGCAAGCTTCCGTGATATAGTGAGGGCATGGGATTCAAGGACTTCTTCAGCATACGCCGCTTCCGCACAAAAAGCGGCAATTGGAACGCCGAGTATCGTGAAGGGCAATGGGATTATCTCGATAAAGAGGGGATGCGCTACCGCGCTCTTGCCGGGACGATAGCATCGCTGGGAAATGATACCGATATCCTCGATGTCGGCTGCGGTCCCGGCATACTGCTCAACTATCTGTCCGCGTATCGATCGTATCTCGGTATGGATATTTCGCGCGAGGCGATACGTCGTGCGCCCAAGCGCGAACAGGCATCCTTCGCCGTTGCATCGGTGGAAGCGTTCACGACCGACAGGAAATTCTCCGTTATCATCTTCAATGAGCTCCTGTATTACTGTGACTATCGTTCCATCATTCCGCGCTTCGCCGCCTTTCTCGCCCCCGGCGGAGCGGTGATATCATCGGTTTTTGTCTCGTATCCGCAGAAGCCGGAAACGGTCGAAGGCATAGAGTGCTCGCTGAATGAACAGTTCAGCCCCGTGCGCCGCTCGATGATGAAGGAAAGCGAGAAAAAAGAATGGCTCATGCTCGTGCATCGATCGCTTACTGCGTAGAGCGGATCTTCTCGTACAGGTATCGTCCGATCACTATGGGGCGGTCATTGCTTGCATGCCAATTGGTCGATGTCATGCTCCACGCATAGCCGATGATGGCATTGCTTCTGGCGAACAGCCGTATCGTACCGATGCCTATGCCGCTGTCATTGGACCGAACATCCTTCCTTTTCGCACGCGTATCATCTTTGCCGTGCGGGCTTTCCGTGCTGTCGATGACCGATAATGCGTACTGCTCGGCATCCGGGACTGTCGGCGTGCGGGGCTTCATCGTTTTCGGGGCCGTATTGACCAGCATGACATGGCCCGTATTCGTATCGCCGGTCTGCACCATGCCGCGCGGATAATATATCGCGATAATATCTCCCTCTGCAATATCGAGGATATTGGTGATCTTCAGAAAATACTTCATACGGTCTATCGTACGATACCAATCCCGTGCTTTCGGCCATTTCTTCCCGAACACGGCAAGGAGTCCCGCATCGCTCTTCAGATACGACCGTGTCCAGAGCTCATTAAGAAGCGACGAGCAATCGGCGCTGACAACGGCGCTGCCGTTCGATGACGGCCATTGGATGGCCCTCTCGTGGGCGTATCGATTCTTTTCCGGGATGATCGCTTCGGTAAGGAGCCGTGCATTACTCAGATGCGGTACGGCATAGAGTGTGGTGATCAGGAGCAGCAGGATCGAAAAAACACGCATGTCCGTATTGTATCCGAAAGCAATGAATGCGACAACAAGAATATCAAACAAAGAATGATGCAATAATAAGGCAATGTAGCAACAACGAAATTATGATCAGGTCATTTTTTTCGTGTTTTTCGTTACTTTCGTTGTTACTCATGTTTTTCATGGTTGCTGTTGGCAGAATGACGACTGTGGGTGGGAATACAAAAAATACGATTTACTATTGACAAAAGTGGGGGAAAGTGTTATACTGGCAATGAATTTTGGTAAAAAGTGGTCTTTGACAACATGTCTGGGAGGGAGAGCAACATTCAAAGAACGGACTACGCATGAGAATTTTTATCGGGGAGTACACGCATACCATCGACGAGAAAGGGCGGATAGCCGTACCGTCGAAGATGCGTGACGAAAAAGAGAAGACGTGGATAGTCACGAAGGGTCTTGACCGTTCGCTTCTGGTATATCCGGAGGCGAAATGGACGGAGATCATTTCGGCCAGGATAGCCACGTTGAACCCTATGATCGCGGAAAACCGTATTTTCATACGCACCTTTGTGTCGCCCGCCGTTGAAGCCGAAGAAGATAAAGTAGGCCGCTTATATATCCCGCAGAACCTGTTAGCGTATGCGGAGATAGAGAAGGAAGCGGTGTTCCTCGGCGCCATCTACCGGATAGAGCTTTTCTCTATAGCGAATTACCGCGAATATGAGAAGAACCCGGAGGCGTATATCGATGCGAAGCGCGGTGCGTACGAACGTATCACCGAAAAGATGAAGGATATCGGCCTTTAGGGAGGCATGATGGAAATTCATCATACACCGGTGCTTGCCCGCGAGATAGTGAATTTTATAGGCGCAACTTCCGATAATGTGAAGGTCATCGATGCGACCGTAGGCGAGGGCGGCCATAGCGCGCTTTTTCTTGAGCGCGGATGGACAGTGTTCGCCGTGGACCGCGACGAGGACATGGTGGCTAAGGCACGTGAACGCCTGAAAGCGTTCTCGCGCGTATCATTCGCTCTTTGTACATACGACGGCATTTACGATGTATTGCCAGAAGAATGGATCGGCACTACCGACGCACTGCTCTTTGATCTCGGCGTCTCGATGTATCATTTCCGCACCGCACAGCGAGGGTTCTCGTTCCGCGAGGACGGTCCGCTCGATATGCGGCTTTCGCGGACAGGGAAGACCGCACATGATGTGGTCAACGGGTACACCGAGGACGAATTGGCACGGGTCATCCGCGATTTCGGGGAGGTGCCGTATGCCGGACGCATCGCACAGGCGATCGTTACGGCGCGGCGAACGCGGGAGATCGGCACAACAGCAGAACTTGAGGCGGTCGTTTTCCATGCGACGCCGAAGAAGCTCCGCTTTGGGCGCATACATCCCGCGACGCGGGTGTTTCAGGCCATACGCATCGAGGTCAACGACGAATTGATGATCCTTTCGAACGCGCTTACCAACGCATTCCGGGTGCTTGCACCCGAAGGCGTTCTTGCCGTCATAAGTTACCACTCGCTTGAGGACCGTATCGTCAAGCGTTTCATGAACGAGAACGATACGCGGCACGGTACGGGGAGATTGACCGTGCTTACGAGACACGTCGTGACCGCTCAGGCGGAAGAGACAGCGACGAATCCGGCAGCGCGCAGCGCGAAACTGCGTGTTGCGCGGATGTGCCCGGTAAAGTAATTGAGGAAGGTTATGAAAGGCGAACGCGGCCTCACGGCATTTACCATCATCACCGTACTGTTCGTGCTTGCCGTCGGGGCGGGGTATTTCGTGCAGAAGGTACGCTATCATGACGACGTCATGTCGATGAAGCGGCTGGCGGCACGGCTTTCCGACCTTCGCGATGAGAACAGCAAACTCCTCTCCCGGATACACACGCTCTCTTCGTCCAAACGTCTGTCGGCCCTTGCGCCGGGATTGAAACTGACGGCAGCGGACGAAGGCGCGATCGTCTATCTCAGCATAGAACCGGTCGCTCCGCTTGTGATGACCAGACAGAAAGACAAGAACTTTTTCCAGAAGCTCGCCGGTATTTTTGTATCTGCGCCGGTGGCGAAGGCGAATGAGATCCATGATCGACGCGAGGACACTCGGCGCGAACCGTAGCGCTGCTATTGAAGGGATCGCTTACGATTCCCGCGCGGTAAAAAAGAATTATCTTTTCATTGCTGTGTCCGGCTACGCCTCGGACGGGCATGCGTTCATGGAAAAAGCGATATCCGCAGGTGCATCGGCGATCCTTCATAATAGAACGTTCGATGTCCGCGCTGTTTCTGCGCGATATCCGAACGTTGCGTTCATCCCCGTCGAAAACACACGGATCGCCATGGCCGATATCGCAGCGCGCTTCTACGGACGCCCGAGCGAATCGATGAACATAGTCGCAGTAACCGGTACGAACGGGAAGACCACGACAGCCATGCTCATCAAGAACATTTTTGAGGCGTGCGGGCGGATGGCCGGGCTTATCGGTACGATACATAATCTCATCGGCAGCGAAAAAATAAAAAGCATCCATACGACGCCGGAATCGGTCGATCTTCAGTCATTCCTTGCCGAGATGAAACGCCGCGGTGCGAACGACCTTATTATGGAAGCGTCCTCGCATGCGCTTTACCTCCATCGCTGCGATGCGCTCAACTTCAACGATATCATATTCACGAACATCACCGAGGACCATCTCGATTTCCACAAGACGATGGATGCCTATCTCGACGCAAAGATGACAGCGTTCGATCTCCTCGCATCGTCATGCAAAGGCGAACGTCATGCGATACTCAATGTGCATACCGACCGCTACGATATCATCCGTGCACGCATCGGGAAGACACCGCTGGTCACCTATGGTATCGATGCGCGTGCGGATTATCGTGCCGATGCGGTGTCGATATCCTTCAGCGGGACACGGTACCGCCTCTTGCGGCGCGGCGCATTCGCTTTGGATGTGCAGCTTGCGCTCACCGGCGATTTCAACGTGCTCAACTCGCTTGCAGCCATCGCGTATGCGGACAGCGCCGGTTTTCCGCTCGATACGGTGTGCGGTGCCATTGCACGCGTGCAGGTGCCCGGCCGTTTCGAGATAGTGACGGAAGAACATCATCCCTTCGCGGTCATCGTCGATTATGCGCACACCGACGATGCGCTTCGTAATGTGCTGACCACGATACGGCGGCTTGCGCCTGCGCGCATCATCACCGTATTCGGCTGCGGCGGCGACCGGGATAGAAAAAAACGACCGCTTATGGGCAAAGCGGTCGGCGAATTGTCGGACACAGCCATTGTAACGCTCGATAATCCGCGTACCGAGGCCATCGAACAGATCATTGATGATATACGCCCCGGCATCGATGCGACCGGTACATCCTACGAGGTCATCATCGATCGACGTGAGGCTATTGCCAAGGCGGTAGCCTCCGCGCGTGAACGCGATGTCGTTCTCATTGCGGGGAAGGGCCACGAGGATTATCAGATATTCAAGGATAGAACGGTGCATTTTGACGATCGGGAAGTCGCGCGGGAGGCATTATCGAACCGGTGACGTTGCGATGGATAGCAGAGGCGCTTTCTGCAAAGACCGCTGCCGGTGACGAACGTGCGGTGACGAGGATATCGACCGACAGCCGTGATGCGACGGGGGGCGATACGCTTTTCATCGCGCTTCGCGGCGAGCATTTCGACGGCCATGATTTCATTCCCGATGTGTATAAAGCAGGGGTACGTTCTTTTGTGGTCGAAGGGGCGTATCGATCCCGGGACGATGCCCGCTACTTCAGCGTAGAGAATACGCTCGCTGCGTACGGCGCTATCGCGCGATCCTATCGGGAGCGGTTCGCCATTCCGGTTATCGCGATCACCGGAAGCTGCGGGAAAACGACGACGAAGGAATTGATCGCTCTTTTCCTCGCGACAAAATATCATGTGCTTAAGACCGAGGGGAATTTCAATAATGAGATAGGCGTTCCAAAGACGCTTTTCGGACTGGACGGCAGCCATACCTCCGCGGTCATTGAGATGGGAATGAACCATGCTGGAGAGCTTGCGCGCTTATCCGGCATTGCGCGGCCGACGACGGCGCTTGTGACCAATGTGGAGCCGGTGCATCTTGAGTATTTCGATTCGGTGGAAGCCATTGCCCGTGCGAAAGCGGAGATATTTTCATCAATGAGCACGGATGCGCGCGCCGTCATCAATGCGGACAGCCCCTTTGCGGACATACTTCGCTCCGAGGCACGGCGATATGGCGTGCAGAGCATGATCGAGTTCTCGCACAAAGAGGTAGAAGTCATCGAGGCGGGTCGTTTTCGCTGGAATTCGGTGGAATTCCGTCATACGCTCCCGGGTTCGTTCAGCAGGATGAACATCATCGCGGCGCTTACGGTGGCACGTATGCACGGCGTACATGCGGATGCATGCGCGCAGGCGCTCACATCGTTCACGACGGTGAAAGACCGTATGCAGGTGGTGCCTATCGGTGCCTCGGTGATAATCAATGATACGTACAATTCGAACCCCGCAGCGCTCAATGCCATGCTCGATGAGCTTGCATCATACGATGGGTATGAACGCATCGCTGTCATCGGCGACATGAAGGAGCTCGGTGAACAATCGCGTACGCTCCACGAAGCGGCAGGCAGGCATATCGATTCGCTTCCCATCGAGACCGTGTTCACGTTCGGTGATGAAGCGGCGAACATCATCGGCGCGATCACACGCGACATGGAGAAGCGTCATTTCACCGATCGTGATTCGCTCGTGAACGCGATACGCGCACGTGTGTCCGGCAAGGCGGCCGTACTTTTAAAAGCATCGCACAGTATGGGTTTCTCCTCTGTGTATGGATCGGTCATCGCTCGATAGCGCGGGTACTTTCTCCCATACGCTATTGCATTTTTTTAGGAATGTGTTTAGAATGCCCGTCTTCGTCCGTAAGAAGCAAAGATTCGCGGCATGTGCATGCACGGCGCTGGAACGATGATGCGGGCGGACGGTATACACGGACTAAGGAGCCCTCCCCGATGGAAACATACGCCGCCGTTCGATCGTTCACAACAGAAGAAAAGAAGAATGAAGCGATCGAAAAGAAGCGTGTCGAGTTCCACGAGTTCGGGAGAAATGCTGTCGTCATCCCGCGCGAGCTCATGGAACGTAAAACATGGAAGGGTCTTTCCGCGAACGCGAAAGAGATCTATCGCGTACTTGCGACCGGGTACGATTACGAGAACGGCATCGCGAAGCTCACCCATAACGAGATACAGAACGAATCGGGCATCGGTTCCCGCGCGACGATAGTAAAGGCCCTGCGCGAGCTTGACGAAGGCACCCTTATCGTCATCGTTGCCGAGGGCTCATCGAATCACATGGTGCGCCATCATTATCTCATGCCGCAGCAGGAGCGGCATTATGCCGGCATCATCGGCATTGCACCGCGCGATTTTTCCGCGGTATATCAGAACGCGAGCACATCGCTTAAGAAGGCCGTTCGAAAACATACGCGGCTGCCGGCTGAGATACATCCGCTCTTCTTCCGCGTATGTCAGAAGCTCTTAAAGCTCCGTGTCGACCGTCCCGAGCGTCATATCGGGAGATATGCCGACAAGGGGGAGAAGCTCCGCGCCGTCATGTTCATGTGCGATGCCTCGTACATCGTCCAGAAGCACAAGATAAAAGTGAACGGAAAGTCGATACCCAATGCGATCGAATTCCTCCTCGAACGCCTGAGCGAGGATGATGTGCGTGAGGATATCTACGGGAAAGTAGCGACCGATGAAATTCGCGATATTCTCCGTGCGTACAAGGAAAAATCGATCAAGCGCTGACAGGATGTCCTTAGCATTTCCGGCAAGGCTGTTCTCCATCGTCGCGGCAGCCGCGTTCGTCCTATCCATTGTCGCATGCGAAAGCGATGAATACGCCGAGGGGCTGACCGCATATCGGGCCGGTTCCTATGAGCTTGCATATCGGAAATTCAGTCTCTGCGCTGCTCTTGACCCCGAAAGCCCCATCGCCGATTATTATCTGTACTATGCCGCGCGAAGCGCATTGAAAACGCTCAGATACGATGACGCCAGGGTGCTTACCGGTTCTCTGCTCGCGGCCCATCCGAACTCGCTGCTTCGAAGCAAGGCGAGGCAATATACGGTGCTTGCCGATTTTCTTTATCGCGGTGCACCTACCAATGAGCTCCTGAAGCTTGGAGAGGCGTGGATCATTCGTTTTGTCGGGAACGCAGCGGTCACGGAATCGATCGCAATGACCAATACGGATATCGCGCGGTCGCTCTGCACTCAACTTATCGAGACCTATGCGGACAGCGATGCGGCAGCTGTTTTTCACGACCGATTCGCCAAGGATTCTGCGGTCCGGTACCCGACGAATTTCAGCATACGGATGGTCAGGGGCCTGCTTGAAGCCGGGAATTATGCGGCGGTAACACGCTATGCTGCATCGCTTACGAACGTTCCTTCCTGTGCGGAAGAGGCGCTGTATTCCCTTGCGCTCGCCTATGACAAGCAGGGGAGGGAAGAGAGCGCCGAGCGGCTGTACAGCAGATACATTGCGGATCATACAGTACGGCGGGAGCAGGCCGCGCGCAACCTCATCGAGGTGTATCGTTCGCTTGGGAAGCATGATAAGGCGGCGGAAGCGATAACGGACCATCTCTCCCGATATCCGAAAAGCGCATCGGCGAGCTATCTCTACCGGAGGCTCGTGCTCGCGTATCTGGCGAAAAAGGAAAAGGCAAAGGCGCATGAGGTGCTTCGTTCGGGACTTTCGCGGTACCCGAAAGACGATCACATGAATATGTCGGTGCGTAATTATCTGCGGACGATGTATGAAGGCGCGGACACCAATGAAACGATGTGGGCGCTCAGGGAATTGAAGAAGGTACATGCGGGCGGCGACCGGTATGATTACTATCTTTCCTGGGCGCGATGGGTACACAAAAAATTCGGTGAAACGAACGAAATGAAGGCTGCCGTCTCGGCGACGCTCCATACGAGCAAGAACCCGTTCCTTATCGTCGAGGCGCTTTCCGATGCCGATGACAATATGCTTGCATCGGTCGCGCGGAGCAATGCGGCGGCGTTCGCTGATGCACGGGCATATCGTGCGGTGACCAATAATAAAAGGATGCTCGATGCGCTTAACCGCGTGCAGTTCATCGATACCGCGCGTACCGATCTGCCGTCGCCGGACCTGCTCCGTGCGCGGGACATGGCCTCACTTGCCATCAACGAGCACCCGTTCGTTCGGGCGCTCACCATGCCGATGAGCGACGCATCGATCGTGAGCAATGCGGTGCATCTCTCCCCGGACCGAGCGCGTAAGGCGTTCATCCTTTCATCATATGGAGATCATGAGAACGCGGAGAATGAGATCGTTGCGATGAGGAAAGCGTATCCTTCATCGGCGACGGTGATACGTGCGCTCATGCTCATAAGTTCGAATGCGGGGAGTTACGGGGCATTGTTCAGATATACCGGAACGATCGGGGATCACTTCGGTTATCCCTACCGCTCGAATCCCTATCTGCTCCCGGCGGTACTCCGGCGTTTCATGTATCCGGAGTATTATCAGGCTTCGGTGGAATCCGAGGCGCAGCAGAACGGGATCGAGAACGCGTTCGTCTATGCGCTCATACGCGGGGAGAGCGCGTTCGACGCGAACTGTGTTTCGTGGGCGAACGCTTACGGGCTCATGCAGCTCCTTTACAGCACAGCATCAAGCGCCAATCGTGAGCGGGGACGGCGGCGCATTGAATCGGTAGAGCTTACCGATCCGGAACATAATATCATCCTCGGGACGATGCATCTGAAGTCGCTGCTCGCATCGTATAATGGCGATTATTTCTTTACGCTCGCCGCGTATAATGCCGGCGGCGGGAACGTCAAGCGATGGCGATCGCTCCCCGGCAGATCGAACCCGTATCTTTTTACGCGCCTGATCGATTATCCGGAGACGGAATACTACATCGAGAAGATCATGCGCAACTGCCACCATTATCGGCTGCTCGCGGCGGAGGAACAAATTCATCAATAGCAAGCATTCCGAGATGCTCGATCGCGATGTCCGGTGATGAGCGCCGTAATTCATCGACGGATGAGCCGCCGGTGGCGACCGCGATGGAACGAGCGCCGATGTGTTTCGCACAGCGGACGTCGTGTACCGTATCACCGATGACCCATACGTGTTCTGGCGAGAAATCGATATGATAATGAATGCGGCATTTTAAAAGTGCCGCCTCGGCGATCTCTTCACGCGAATATCCGTCGTCTGCGAGCCCGCCGACAGGGAAATATCCATACAGGCCGATAGCGGACAGTTTAATACGCGCACCGATACCGACGTTCCCGGTGAGAAGACCGATGTACGACCGCTCGGAGAGCATATGGATGACATCCTCTGCGCCGTGGCATATTTCCCAGCGGGAGATATCCTTTGCTTCCGCGGCAAGGAGCGATCCGTACTCGGCAAGGAACGACAGCCAGTCGTTCTCGGTCGGTACGATATTGTTGCGATGCGCAAGGTGATCGAATATCACACGATCGGTCTTGCCGGCGAAGTCCACCGTTTCCTCGATGACGGCACTGTCGGAGAAGAATATGCGCCTGAATGCGCGCTTATAGGAACGCATGCCGGCGCCGTTGGTCCGTACTATGGTGCCGTCAATGTCAAAGAGGAAAAGTGCCGGATGTTTCATCGGCTGTGAGTGTATCGCGCCATTGAGATTGATGCAAGCGCCAGTGCAATGCCTTGAAGATTTTTCCTCCACGGTGTACACTTTCTTGTATGCCGGAATATCCCGATATTACCGTCTATGTCGAACGCCTTTCCGCACGTACCCGCGGGACGGTGCTGAAGACGATACAGCTTCGCTCTTTCTTTCTGTTGCGAACGGTCACGCCGCCGCTCGCTGCATTTCACGGTCGAACCGTACGGTCGGTAGCGCGCATGGGGAAGCGCATCGTATTCGACTTCTCCGATGACTATTTTCTTGTTTTCCATCTCATGATACTCGGTAGGCTTCACTGGAAGGAAAGCGGGACCGACGTGCCGAAAAGCGCGCTTGCCGGTCTTGCATTCACGAACGGCGTTCTGCTGCTCACCGAGCAGGGGAAGGAGAAACGGGCATCGCTTCATGCGATACACGGCGCTGATGCGCTTTCCGCGATCGATCCCGGCGGTCTCGAGGTGCTTTCATCCACGCTCGACGAATTCCGTGCGCGCATTCGTTCTGAGAACCATACGCTCAAGCGTTCGCTTACCAATCCGACGCTCTTCTCGGGGATAGGCAATGCGTATTCCGATGAGATACTGCATCGCGCGCGTCTGTCGCCGGTATCGCTCACGAGATCGCTTGACGATGATGCTGTCGCCCGGCTCTATGACGCGATACGGTCCGTTCTAGCGGAATGGACAGAGCGCCTTCGCGCTGAAGCGGGGGAGGGGTTCCCCGACAAGGTTACGGCGTTCCGTCCGGAAATGGCCGTGCATGGAAAGTACGAAAAGCCGTGTCCGGCCTGCGGAACATCCGTGCAGCGGATACGCTATGCATCGAATGAGACGAATTACTGCCCGACATGTCAGACGAACGGGAAACTTCTTGCCGATCGCGCTCTTTCGCGGCTATTGAAAAGCGATTGGCCATCGACGGTCGCGGAACTAGAATCGCGGCGGCGCGGCAGGTAAAGCCATGCGCGCTTGACTTTCGGAAAGGTGTGCGTTATATTATGGTTTATAGTATAAACTAGTTTACGGAGTTGCTATGGAACGAATGGTCACCGATCAGCAGGTGCGCAAAGTCGCGGCGGATATCGCCTATGTTCGAAGCGCCATTCGCCGCAATATGAGCATTATGCGGGAGATAGGCGTACCGCCGACATTAGCGCTGTCAGGGCTTCTATTCGGTTCCGTGCTTACGGTACTATTCCCTGTCATGTACATACTCATCAGATCGTATGGATCGCATGATGCGATACCGTTGTGGATGCGCGCAGTATGGTATGGTTTTGCCATAACTCTCGCGATCTCGGCGGGCATAAGTAAGCAGGTCGGGCTGTACCGCTCGGCAAAGGCGATAGACCGATCATATTCGCAATGGACCATTGCGCGGGAATTCATCTTCACCTCGTCGGTGAGCAGTATGATACTTACCGTAACCGGCATACTTGCCGCTGTGATCGTATTTCTTGTGCATATCGGTCAGCCGCTCTATATCGTCCCGGCAACGGCGATACTGTTCGGCATTCTCATGAGCTTTTTCGGGGGCAATACATTCGTCCCGGAATATTACATCCTCGGCTATTGGTTCTCGGGTGCCGGTATCGCTGCGATGTTCTTCCGTCTGCCGCCGCTCATCAGCATAGCGTTCGTGTTCGGGGTGGGATTCCTTCTGTTCGCGTTTGCAGCGATGATACGCAGGAACGGCGATGTCGATGCAAATCGACGGATGCGGCGCAAGGACAGCCGGTGAGCGGGATACGGCCTCCGAAACTCGACAGGGTCATCCATGAACGCGCGCGGCTCCTTATCATGACCTATCTCGCATCGGCACAAGCGAAGGAGATTGCGTTCAATGAGTTGAAGAACGAACTTTCCATGTCGGCAGGGAATCTTTCGATCCAGATGAGAACACTTGAGCGAAGCGGACTTATCACGATACGAAAGGAATTCCGCGGAGCGAAACCTTTTACCGGGATATCGCTCACGGCGGCGGGGAGAAGGGCGCTTAAGGATTATCTCGCAGAGATGGATATGCTGCTCGGGGCGATACGATGAGGAGCGTGGCATGGAATCGATGATCGCAACCGAGAATGCGGCCAAAGTGTACGGACGTGTCAAGGCGGTTGACGGCGTAACGCTGCGGGTAGGGAAGGGCGAGATATATGGATTTCTGGGACTGAACGGCGCAGGGAAAACGACAACATCATCTGCCCCTTGTGAGTTACATCATTCTGGCATGCACCGGTGTGGCGGGATTCGCGGGAACAGTATATTATTGGAATTACGCCGACCAGTACTGAGATGACGAGCGTTTTATATCAGGAACAGGAGCGAAACATGAGTATCCTCGAAATGACCGGCATTCGGAAGACCTATCAGAAGGGAGCGAGCGAGGTGCACGCCCTCGATAATGTGAACCTGTCGATCGAGAAAGGCGAATTCCTTGCTGCGATAGGGCCGTCGGGGAGCGGGAAGACGACGCTCCTCAATATCGTCGGCTGCCTCGATACGCCGACATCAGGAGAGGTGGTCTATAACGGGCAGAAGCTTTCCGCCATGAAAGAGGATGCGCTCGCGAAATACCGCAAAGAGAACATCGGCTTCATTTTTCAGTCGTACAATCTGATACCGGTGCTCACCGTGAAGGAGAACATAGAATTGCCGCTTGTCATCATGCGAACGCATTCGAAGAAGGATATCGATTCGCGATGCGCCGAACTTATCGATGCGGTGGGGCTTTCCGGGATGGAGCATCGGTTACCCAAGGAGATATCCGGCGGGCAGGAGCAGCGCGTTGCCATAGCGCGGGCGCTCGTGAAGAAGCCGCTCCTCGTGCTTGCCGATGAACCGACGGCGAACCTTGACAGCGTTACCGCCGAGGAGATCGTATCGCTCATGCATGCGGTGAACGAACGCTTTCAGACGACGTTCATATTCTCGACGCACGATACCCTCGTCATGGACCATGCGCGGCGTATCGTGCGGCTCAAGGACGGACGCATATCCTCGGATGACCGGAAATAGGAGGGGGCGATGAACACCATTCTTATTATCGCGCTCCGCAATGTGACACGCCAGAAGCGGCGAGTGTTCATTACTGCACTGACCATCGCGATCGGCATCGCGGGGTTTGTCGTCATCGACGGCATGTTCGCCGGGTGGGACGGCGATTCGCTCAGGAACACGGTCACGCTCACCGACGGTGCTCTCTCCATAGCGACAAAGGCATACGATGACGAGCGCGATTCATCACCGCTCTCGCTCGGGATGCCTGCCGACACGATACGCGCATATCTTGCAAAGGACTCGCGTGTCGCAGGCGCTACCCCGCGAACTGTGTTCCGCGCCGAAGCGACAGACGGCGAACGATCGATACCGATTCGCGGCATCGTCATCGACCCGGAGCGCGACCCTACTGTATTTGCGCTCACGAATTTCATCCGCGGCGCGTATCTCACCGGCAGCAACCGATCATCGGTGCTTGTCGGGGCAAAGCTCGCACGTGACCTCGCGCTCTCCGTCGGCGGAACGATCACCGTGTCCGCGCGGACGCGATACGAGAGCCACAATGCCGATGACTTTCCGATCGCAGGCATTTTCGAGACGACCAACCCTGCGCTCAACGAAGCGGTCGTTATGAGCTATACGCTCGCCGACGACTTTCTCGACCTTGAAGGATCGGTCACCGAGCTCTTCGTGTCGCTCAAGCATCCGCCGGACAAGCCGTTCACGGAGCTGTATCCCGCCGTGCGCGCATTGAAGATCGATCTCACGAACCGATATCCATCGCTGACGGCAGCGACGGTCGAGGAACGCAATGCGGCTTTCGTGGGGCTCATGGCGCAGAAAAAAAAGTTCTCAGGCATCGTTATTCTCGTCGTCATGCTCATTGCCGCGGTGGGCATCGTGAACACGGTGCTCATGAGCGTCTACGAACGCGTACGCGAGGTCGGTGTGCTCCGCGCGCTCGGGTTCACGCCGAAAGAGGTCGTACGGATGTTCGTCATCGAGGGGTTCATCGTCGGCACGCTCGGCAGTATCGGCGGGGTCATACTCGGGATACTCATCAATCTCTATCTCGTCAATGTCGGCATGGATGTGACAGCAATGCCCGGTGCCGACAAGATGGCCTCATCGCTCCCGGTATGGGGGACGATGAAAAGCGTATGGAACGCAAAGGCCTTCGTGCAGAGCGCGCTCTTCGGGATGATCATTGCGCTTATTGCAAGCATTATACCGGCGCGAAGGGCGGGGAAGATAACCGTCACGAGTGCGCTTCGTTTCCAATAAAGGAGGCATCATGGGTATCCTACTTTCGATGGCATACCGGAATTTATTCCGCAATAAACGGCGCTCGCTCCTTGCGGCGAGCTCGGTAATGTTCTCCATTACGCTTATCGTGTTCATGCAGGGATTTTACGGCGGCTTCATGGATTCCATCATACGCAATGCCACGCGCCAGGAAAGCGGCCACATCAAGATCACCACGAAGGAGTACAGCGAGAATGAGCGCTTCCTGCCGGTGAACAAGCTCGTCGACGACCCCGGACGCATCGCCGCCGCAGTCGCGGCAGACAGGTCGCTCTCGCGTGATATTGCGCTCGTCACGGAACGCATTCGCTTCGGCGTGCTCCTCAACAACCGCGACCGCTCCGTCCCCGGGCTCTGCATCGCCGGCGACATCACGAATGAAACGAAGATGCTCATGCTCAACAAAGCCATTACCGCGGGGCGCTATCTTTCCGCCGAGCGTGATGTCATCGTCGGTGAGGCGCTTGCCCGGTCGCTCGGGATTTCTGTCGGCTCGAACCTGGTGCTCATGACCGAGGGGAGTGACGGATCGCTCCGAGTGCGGCGCTTTTCCATCGTCGGACTTTTCAAGACCGGCGCCGTCGGCCTTGATAAGATGCTCTTTCAGGTCTCGATCAACGATGCGCGAAAGCTCCTTCGCGCAGGGAAACGGACACAGGAGATCATCATTATGCTCAATGACTACCGCAATTCAGCGGCGGTGGGTGCGCGGCTTGAAAAGAAGCTCAAGGACGATACGCTTGCGGTACTGCCCTGGCAGACGAAAAGCGAGATCGGACGCCTCGCACAGTTCATGACCGCCACCTACAATATCATGTATTTCGTCATTGCGCTCCTCGGTGCATTCATCATCACCAATGTGATCATGATGGTCGTGCTCGAACGCAAACGCGAGATAGGCATCATGAAGGCGATGGGGTTCTCGCGTGCTGAAATATTGGGATTATTTCTTTCTGAAGGGGTTCTTCTCGGCGCTGCCGGCAGTATCGCCGGTTCAGCCCTCGGGCTCCTTATCACCGGGCTCCTTATGATAAAGGGGGTAGATCTTGGGAGTGCATCATCGGCGCTCGGGAATTTCCCGCTTGACACCGTGATATTCCCGACGGTAAGCCTTTTCTCCGTACTTACCGCGTGTGTGCTCGGTGCTGTGACCGCAGCCATTGTCTCGTTCCTGCCCGCTTCCCGCGCCGCCTCGATGGCGCCCATCGACGCGATCAAGAGCGTGTGATATACTGGCGCAAAGGAGCCCGCAATGGCCATCGCAGCGTTCGAACATATTTCAAAGACGTACCGCACGGGCGAAGTCGGTGTAACCGTTCTCAAGGACATCACGGTCTCCGTTGATGCTGAGGATATGGCGGCTTTCGTCGGCCCCTCGGGGAGCGGCAAGACAACCGTGCTCAATCTCATGGGGCTGCTCGACACGCCGGACAGCGGCACAATATCGCTCGATGACCGGCCGGTGCACGGCCTCCCGCGTGACCGCCTTGCCGAGATACGCAATGAACTGCTCGGCTTCGTCTTCCAGAGCTTTAATCTCATCCCGGTGCTCTCCGCGTTCGAGAACGTGGAATTTCCGCTCATTATCGCCGGTGTAAAGGTATCTGATGAGCGGAAGGAAGCGGTTCTGGACATGCTCCGCCGGGTCGGCATAGAACAGTATTCTCACCGTCTTCCATCACAGCTTTCCGGCGGACAGCAGCAGCGGGTGGCCATTGCACGTGCGCTCGTCAAGCGTCCGAAGATAGTGCTTGCCGACGAGCCGACCGCCAATCTCGATTCGAAGTCCGCAGGGGAGACGCTCGATCTCATGCGTACGATGAACGAAGAGCTTAAGACAACGTTCATCTTTTCCACCCACGACCCGAAGATCATGAATTTCGCCCGCCGCGTCATAACGCTCGAGGACGGCGCCATCGTCGGGGATGTGCGTCGATGATGGGGATATTCACGCTCGCTTCAAGGAACATACGCCGCAATAAACGCCGTACGGCGCTCACCTTCGCCGCGATTACCGTCGGCATAACGGCATTCATGCTCTCAAGCACCATCATCAGCGGCATCGATGAGACATCGCTCAGGAATTATCTGCGCTCGGAGACGGCGCATGCGAAGATCATGGATACGAACTATTTCGCCGAACGGACGGACAAACCGCTCACCAACCTCATCTACCGCTATGAGTCCATCGTCAGCAGGGCTTCAGCAGGGGACTCGCCGCGCATCCGCGCATGCGCACGTCTGAAATTCGCCGCATCGGTGATACGCGAATCGGATGAGCTCTTCTGTTCGGTGACCGGCATAGATCCCGCACGGGACGGATCGGTCTTCAACATTCTGCCGACCGCGGAGCATGGTGCCCTGAACGCTCAAAACGCGCTTGCGAGCAATGCCAACCGCTGTCTCATCGGAAAAAAGCTTGCCGCGGCGCTCAGTGTCGTGCCCGGCGATGAGATCACGGTCAATGCACGGACACGCTACAGCGCGAATAATGCGGACACGTTCACGGTAGCCGATGTGTTTTTCAGCGATAATCCCGAATATGATTCATTCGGCATTGTGATATCGCTCCCCGACGCCATGCGCCTTGCCGATACGGAGAACGGCGTAAGCGAGATCGCGGCAGCATTACCCTCGCGCGATGACAGCATACGAGCGCTCCTTGAACGCATACGCCCGGTGCTCCCGTCATCCGCAGAGGTCTACGGCTGGCGCACACAGCTTGCCGACGTGCTCCTGTTCTTTACGATCAGAAAAGTGATGCAGCGCGTCATACTCGTGCTGCTGCTCCTTGTCGCCGTCGCCGGTGTGACGAATACGATGCTCATGGCGGTGTTCGAGCGGACAAAGGAGATCGGTACGCTTGCGGCCATGGGCATGAAGCAGATCGATATCGTGCGGCTCTTTATAGCCGAGGGCATGCTCATCGGCATCGTCGGGAGCACTATCGCGATCGTTATCACGTTCATACCGGTCATGCTCATGAGCGTCGTGGGCATACCCGTGTTCGGCACCGATGTGCTTGCTAATGTCCCGGTGTCAAGCCGCCTGTACGGGCATATCGAATGGTGGTATTATCCGGGAGCGATCGTCATCGGGACCGCGGTATCCGTAGCGGCAACGCTCTACCCGTCCATGAAAGCGGCATCGCTCAACATCGCCGCCGTGCTCAGGGGGAAATGATGCACCTCATCGTGTATGCGGTAAAGAACCTCCTTCGCAACAAACGGCGTACCGCGCTCACGCTCTTCAGCATCGCTATTGCCGTGGCGATACTCCTCCTCGGCAATGCGAACCTCAACGGCATACTCGGCAATCTTGTCGGACAATCGATACGCGACAATGGCCATATCATCGTGCAGACGAAAGGATACACAAAGAACGAACGCACGCTCCCGCTCAATGAGTCGATACCGGACATGGACATCGTTATCCGCGCCATAGAAAAGCACGGCGCACTCTATGCGTCAGCGCGATTCACGTTCGGCGCAGTGCTCATCAAGGGCGAACGGTCGTCAAAATCGCTCGGGCATGCGTTCGATGCGGTGCGCGAGAGGAATTTCGTAAAACTTACGGATGCCGTTGTCAGCGGATCGTACTTCACCGGCAGCGGCAAGGAGATGATGATCGGCGTTGAGCTCGCCCGGACACTTTCGATCGCTCCCGGCGAAACGCTTACACTCCTCACCCGCGACCGCTTCGGCGGTTTCAAAGGGAGCCGCTTCACCGTGCGCGGCATCATCGATCTTGGCGCGTATCCGCTCAATCGTACGTTCTATATCCCCGTTGAGAAGGCATGGAAGCTCCTTGATTCCCGCAATGCGCCGCAGCGCCTCGCGGTGGTGATCTCCGATTTCTCCCGTGCATCGGCCGTCAAGCGCGCTCTCCTTAAGGACAGCACGATAACATCGCGCGGGCTTGACGTGTTCCGTGCCGACGAGGTAGGTCTTTTCCAGACGATGTTCGTGTACATACTGTTCATCATACGGATGATATTCGCGCTTTTCCTTGCCGTATCCGTCGTGGTCATCGCGAACACGATGATGATGAGCGGGCTCGAACGTACCGCCGAGATCGGCGTACTTGCCGCCATGGGCATGAAGGCACGCGCCATTGCCGCGTCATTCCTCTTTGAAGCGCTCGCCCTCGGCGTCGTGGGGAGCCTCATCGGCTCGGCCGTCGGCGCACCGATAGCGCTCTATCTCTCGAAGCACGGCTATGTCCTCGGATCGATCGCACGCGGTATGCCGATACCGATGAAGGCCGTGATATACCCCGAACTCTCTCCGGCTACCGCGCTCACGATAGCCGCGCTCGGTATTTTCATCTCGGTCATCGCGGGTATGATACCCGCGTTGCGCGCATTGAAACTCAACCCCGCATTCGCTATCCGCGACGGGTCAAAATAACAACGGAGGCTACTCATGAAAAACATCATCATCCTGTTCTCAGCGGCGGCGGCCATGTACGCCGTCACCGGCGAGGAAATACTCGCCCGTATGGACGGCAACCGCGTCTATAAGACGGTCACCTGCACTGCAATGATGCGCATTACCCAGGGCAAGGAAGTACGGACGAAGAAGATGTTCATGAAGGGCATCGGCGAAACGAAAGCCATCGTGAAATTCACCAACCCCGAGGATGAGGGGACGAAATACCTTAAGCTCAATAAAGATATGTGGATATATTTCCCGGAGGATCAGGAAACGGTGAAGATATCGGGGCATATGCTCAAGGAAGGCATGATGGGAAGCGATATTTCCTACGAAGATGCGCTCGAATCGGATACGCTGACGACGAAGTATGCTATCTCGATAAGCGGCGAGGAGAACGCGGGCGGCCGCGCCTGCTATGTGCTCACGCTCGATGCGAAGGTGAAGGACGTGCCGTATGAGAAACGGAAGATGTGGGTCGACAAGGAGACGTTCGTCGGCTGGAAACAGGAGATGTACGCGAAGAGCGGTAAACTCCTCAAGGAATCACGGACGCTTAAGGTCGAGACCATCGGCGGGAGGATATATCCTGTCAAGGTGGAGATGGTGAACAAGCTTCGTAAGGACACGAAGACGGAATTCGAGCAGACCGACCTTGTTTTCGATACGCCGATGAACGAATCGGAATTCACGGTGCGGTATTTGCAGAGATAAGACACTCACCCCCTGCCCCCTCTCTCACAGAATGTGAGAGAGGGGGTTCTCCATATAGTTATATTGAGGTTTCGACATGCAGATAAGAAAATCTACCGTATTGGCAAGAGATCTGAGAGCGCGTCAGACGAATGCGGAAGAAACACTATGGAAGCGGCTAAGAAATCGACAATTACTTGGGAGTAAGTTCAATCGACAGCATGTGATACGGTATTGTCAGGACGATACGCAAAAATGCTTTGTTGCCGATTTCTATTGTGCTGCGGCGAAATTATGCATTGAAGTGGACGGCGGTGTCCATGAAGCGCAACAGGAATACGATACAAGGCGTAGTGAAATTATAGCGATATGCGGAATTAAAGTGATCCGATTTTCAAATGCCGACGTCTCTGACAATATAGAAAGTGTAATTAAAACGATCAGCACAGAGTTAGCCGGTTCTCCCCCTCTCTCGCATTTGCGCGAGAGAGGGGGAGTTAGAGGGGGTGAGTGTGTTACGATAGGGGTTATTCTCCTTCTCTCACTTTCCCTCTACCCCGCCGCCAAAGAAAAGGAAGACGGCCTCATACTCCACGGCCGCGTCTACCAGGACATCATCGCACAGCAGAGCATGGGCGATTCGTTCTCGTACGCGGGCGCTGCGGTCGCGACGTTCAACATACGCAATGCCAATGACGAGCGGGCGAAGATTGAGGCGAGCATCGATGTGAATCTCTGGTACGGTGCCTCCGCGGGGCTTCTCTACAATCGTGTTGCACCGGCGTTCGCATCGATATCGAATGCCTCGACATTGTTCGCCTTCATGTCGCGTGAGCTCTTTCTCACCGTCGATCTGAGGAAGCTCTATGTTGCATTGTTCTTCGACTGGGCGGACATATCGTTCGGGCGGCAGGTGATCAATTTCGGACGCGGCATGATGTTCTCGCCTATCGATGCGTTCTCATCGGTCAGCCCTGCCGATCTTTCGTTCCGCCGGGACGGAAGCGATGTGCTGCGGGTCAAGGTGCCCTTCGGTGACACCGCCGGGCTCGACATGATGACGACGCTTTCCTCGAAGATGACGAATATCAAGACCGCAGTCAAGCTCTTCGGCAATATTTTTGGATGGGACCTTTCCGCGCTCGGCATGTACAACTTCAACGGGTACGAGACGACCATCGGCATCGACTTCAAGGGCGACGTGGAGGTCGGCATCTACGGCGAATTCGTTTTCCGCTTTACCGACTATCTTGCGAAACGCCATGTCGAGGCGATGCTGGGCGCGGATTATTCCATCGAGCAGAAATGGTTCTTCCGGCTCGAGTATTATTACAATGAGGATGCCGTCATTGCATCATCGCTCACACCGACAGCGCTCGTTTCCGTGCAGAAAACCTTCTTCGGCAAGCATTATCTCTTCGGCAGCATCATGTTCAAGCTCGACGATCTCACCGATGTATCGATGATTGGCATACTCGATCTGCCGGAGCTCTGGGGTATGTACACGCTCATGTTCCACTACAACCTGTTCCAGAACACCGATATCACCGCCTATGTCCGCTATTATGACCGGAACATCAACGGCCTTTCCGCGGCGCAGATAGCGATGTTCACCGGTGCCGAGCCGCTGAAACTGGAATACGGCCTGCGCGCGCAGGTGAAGTTCTGATATGGGGGTGATGATCAACACGATACGTTTTGCCGTATCACCCGATTCTATCAACGGTTCGGAAGCGGTCATTGAAGATGCTGCGATAGTCCATCAGATCGCACATGTGCTCAGGCGAAAAGCAGGCGACCGCATCGTCCTCTTCGACGGCAGCGGCAGCGAATTCATTTCGGTCATTCGAAGCATCGACACAATGCGGATAATATGCGCTATCGAGGACCGGCGTTGCGGTGAGCGCGAGGCACGCATGCGTATATCGCTTTATTTCTCGCTCCTCAAGAGCGATAAGAACGACATTCTCATACAGAAATGCGCCGAGCTTGGGGTCGCGTCGTTCGTGCCGGTCAGTACCGCCCGCACGGTGGTCACCTCGCTTTCGGCCGCGAAACGCTCGCGCCTTACGGCCATCGTTCGTGAAGCGACGGAACTTTCCGGCGGCGTGCACATCCCTGTCATTCATGAGATGCAGCTGTTCGCGGACGCGCTCGCGTCGCTCTCGCCCGGTGATACGGGCATCATCGCCTATGAGGGGCGGACAGATGCGCGGCTTACGGACTATCGTGCAGCGGGGAGGCTTTCGCTTTTTATCGGGCCGGAAGGCGGGTACACCGATGATGAGATAGCGCTTGCGCGACAGCGCGGCGTCACACCGGTCACGCTCGGGAGCCGCATACTTCGTGCGGAGACAGCCGCAATAGGTGCGGTCGCGGCATTATTATTGTGAATAGTATACAAGCGGGAAAGCATGCCAGATCTTCACATTGGGAACTACAAAACCGCGAGTTTTTCGGTACTGCCATAAGCCTATTGACCGCGAGTTTTTCGGTGAATGCGCAGATTCGATGAGAGAGCCATTTCCAGAGCAAGCAGGATAAGCAGTACGGCGATGAATGCCGGCGTCAATTCCATGCCGTCGGCGATGCGTGCGAGGGTTTCCTCATCGCGAAGATCGCTGACATCGATGCCGGATGAAAAATATCTCCCGGCGTTCTCGCGCCCATAAATGTGTTCTCCGCTCGCCGCATTCACGGCTGCTATGATCGTATCGGTACGGTAGAACCCCGGACGCGCTGCCCGTTCGGAGCTGATGGGCGAAAAGATGACGCCGTTGGATGCGTAGACGGCATCAAGCCCGGTGATTCTTTCACCGACGGAGCGCTCAACTATTCGCGAGCGGAACACATGGGCATCGGACAATACGCGATTAACGAGGACGACGAAGGCTGCTGACGAGTAGAACGCATCGTTGTCCGGGGTGAACGGCAGGGCTATGAAGACGCTTGTCGTCCGCTGTACCTCATTGCGGCGGATCATGAGGAGCGCACTCCCGTCATCGGCGATGAGCGGGGTGTCGACGTCCGGCGGGAGTGCGTTCACGACATAGCGTGTGCCGATGCGTTCGTTCATGTCCGGCAGCAGAGAGATGAGGTCATTGGCGGATGCATGCATCGATATCACGCTCTGCTCTCGGCGCACAGTGCCTGCACCGAACGAAGCGGCATTCGCGATGAAGGCGCTCACCTCTTCCGCGCGGGCGTTCACCGCAGGGATGATGATGCGTATCGGCGCTGAACGTGCCGAAGACGGCTCTGCCGCACCTGCGACGCACAAGACCGCATCCGGGGTGCCCCCCGCCGGGGAGAAGACGATGGGGTCGTTCCCCGGCGTAATAGCGGCCTTCAGGCGTTCAACAGCGATATCCCCGGTGCTGTCAGCGACGGCGATGGAAAAACCGCTCACGACGGAGAATGCGCAATGGAACACGTTGTCGGTATCACAGGTGTCATTGTCGAGGACAATGGTCATGTATGCGGTGCCGGGCGATCGTACATTGACGGAGAGGCGTATGATCGCGATGCCGTCGCCGGCGGGTACGGCTGCCGTTGAGGCGAGCGCTCCGCCCTGGAACGCGCGAATGATCCTCCCCGGCGGATATTGCGTTCGCGCCACGCGTATCGACAGCGGAATGACCGTACGAGTGAAGAGTATCTTCTTCGGAACGGCAACATCGATGATGGCGGCATTGCCGTTATCTTCCGCTTGGGGGGTGTACAGCGCTGACGGCATGTCTATCTTCACTACATTGCTGAACACGGACGGCTGCGCATCCGAGAAAAGCACGATCGCGGCACGCTCTCCCGGCGAGGCGATACGGGCTATCTCCCCGAACGCATCCGAAAGATGGAATGGGGCTTCGCTGTTGCTTACTGCAAGGATGGTGCGGCGTGTATCCTCATAGCGTGTGCTGTTCGCCAGAGCGCCGTCGGCGGTGATAATGGTAACGACCGCGCCCGCCCGCATATGAAAGCGCCGCGCGATGATATCGGCGCGTTCGCGGACGGAATCGATGATGCGTGCGCCTTTGTACGGCCGCCCCATGCTCGGGGAATTGTCGATGAGGAAATACCCGTGCGATGCGTTTGCCAATGAGCCCTGCATGCTGAAGAAAAAACGGGCAGCGGCAAGGGCGAGAAGCAGGATAATGAGCATGCGGATAAGAAGGAGCAGTATATGCGCAAGGCGCGAGCGCATGCCCTCGTTGCGGCGTATCATGTCGATGAGCGCATTGGACGGGAACACGACCGTGCGCATACGCGTACGCATGATGAAATGAATGACGAGCACAAGTACAGCGGCGAGGGCGAGGGCGAGGAAGGGCCATGCTGCTGCGGTAAGCATGTCACACCACCGCGATGAGATCGTCGATCAAAGCGCCGCCGGTGCGGCAGAGCCGGTATCGCCCCCCGTGGGAAGCGGCCGCCTCGGTGAGCGCGTTCGTGAGGTCGGCGAGCGCGCGCGCATACGTGCCTCGCATCAATGCGGGTGCTATCATGCACGAGGCTTTTGTCTCCGCATCGATGAGCATCATATCGCCGGTGAACGGGAGGTCGGTTTCCTCGCGCGAAAGCACTTGCAGGAGACGGAAGCGGACACGGCGGGCATGGAGCGATGTGAAGAGCGGTGCAAGCGCATCATTATCCATGAAGAGAAAATCAGATATGATATATGCGTCGGAACGCACGGGGCATGCCGGCGGGATGAGCGCGGCGAACGATGCCGCCGATGACCGTGCGCTGAACGGCGTCCCGTCGATGATGTCCGCGATGGCGGCGAGCTGGGAGAAATGGGCGGAGGCATGCACCGTATCGCGTACGGTGTCAGCGATCGCCATGAACGATACCGGGAGCCCGTTGTTCACGGCGATATAGGCCGCGCCCAGCGCGAGCTTTGCGGCGGCGCTCGATTTAGCCGGCCCGGCGACGGTCTTTTTTCCGAGCGATGCGCTCACATCGAGTATGACGGCCATCGAGCGGCTCTCTTCGCGCTCGTAGCGCTTCACGTGAAGCTCATCGGTGCGCGCATACCGACGCCAGTCTATCGCGCGAACGTCCATGCCGGGGGCATAGCGCTTATGCTCGAAGAACTCGATGCCGTCGCCCGCGTGCACGCTCTTGAAATCACCGGTGCGATGATCGGCGCTCGCACGCCGTTCCGCGGTGCGAATGCGCGAAAGTTTCGCGATGTCGCCTTCGTTGAGGTGGTCAGCAAGCGCCATCAGCCGCTCACGATACCATCGACGAACGATGCTGCATTGAACGGGGAGATATCGCTCGGCTTCTCGCCGGTGCCGATGAAGAGCACGGGAATGGACAATCGGCGGCTTATCGCGAAGAGTATGCCGCCCTTTGCCGATGAATCGAATTTACTGAGGATTATCCCCTGTACTGCGAGCGCTTCAAAGAACACCTTCGCCTGATCGAAGCCGTTCTGGCCGACGGTGGCATCGAGCACGAGAAGCGGGACGAAGCGGAATTCGGGGAAGCGTTCGACGGCTATCGTTTTCATCTTCATGAGCTGACGCACCAATCCTTCCTTGTTGTGGAAGCGTCCGGCCGTGTCGGCGATGACGCAATCGATGTTCTTCGCCTTTGCGCTCGTAAGCGCGTCGAAAAGCACGGCGGCAGGGTCGCCCGCAGGCTGCCCTTTCACGATGGGCACGGATATCCTTGTCGCCCACTCATCGAGCTGTTCTATCGCCGCGGCACGGAACGTATCGGCAGCGACGAGCAGCGGCACGGTCGTGGGCTTTATCCATGACGCGAGCTTGGCGATGGACGTGGTCTTTCCCACACCGTTGACGCCGACGATGAAGAGAAGCGTTTTGCCGTCGATGGCAAGCGTTCCGGTATGGAGCATCTGCTTCAATATCGCGGCGAGCTCCGCGCGTACCGCATCGCTCTCGCGGAGTTTTTTCGTGTCGACCGCGGCCTTGAGCAGGGATACTATCTCGCGCGCCGTATCGGGCCCCGCGTCCGCATCGACAAGGCGTTCCTCGAGCGTTTGGTAGAGCGATCCGTCGATACGGGTGAATATATCGCGGAGGGAGAATCCCTTTTTCGTGCCGGTCCTTTTGAATGCGTCGAATAAACCCATGGGAGCGCCTCATTTGTTAGCAATGGTTGGAGTATATATCGGAACGGGTGAAAATGGAATGTGGCGGAGGACACTCACCCCATCCCCCGGCCCCTTCCCCTCTCTCACGGGGATGTGAGAGAGGGGAAGGGGAGAAGAGAGTTCAATTTTAATATACATCTTCAGTTGTGCGTAGTAGAAATAAGCATAAAGCAATACGTCTGCCGTTTTCCATATATCGAAGCATTGCATATAAATTTATTATCATCAAGCATTCTGTCATGAAGGTGCTTTCGAAATTCTTGCTTAGCGAAAGCCTGCTCTTATCGCAATAACGTGCCAATACAGTTGACTCTCATTGCATCATATTATTTCCCTGTCTCCTCTTTCCCCCTTCCCTCTCTCACTTCCCTGTGAGAGAGGGAAGGGGGTGCCGCGTATTTCGCGGCGGGGGATGAGTGAGCGGGCCTTGCTACGACCGCATCCTCTCCATAAGATTGTCCGGCGGGACATAGTCCTCCATCGATATCGGACGATGCTCCACACTGCTCTGATAGAGCGCGAAAATAACGGCGCATTCATGGAGCGATGCCGTGAACGATGTGCCCGGGATCTTTGTATCGTCGTTGAGCCAGCCGAACATCGCCTGATGGAATCGTGCCTGCGCAAACGAATTTTCTTTCGCCCATGTGTCCATGCCGCCGAAATCACCGACGCTGGGGGCGGCCCCTTCTATCTCCCATTTCCCGAATTCCTCCCAAAGAACGTGCCCTTTCGATGCATGCGCCCCGATTCGAATATGCTGCCACGTGGTCTTCGGATCGCCCGCCCGCGGGGATATCGGTCCGCTCGTCCACAGCGCCCGTGCGCCATTATCGAAGGTGATATAAGCCTCGGTAGAGCGTGGTGCGGGGTGGCCGGGGTCGGCATCATCCCATCCGTTCGTGTTCCCGAATACCGTCACCGCTTTCGGATCGCCGATAAGCGAGCGCCCGTAGTTGAGCGTGTGCGTGCCTTGTCCGGCAATGTTCATCCCGCATGAAATATCGATGAAGGGAATTGATCCGATACTGCCCGCGGCTATCGCCTCCCTGCAGGCGATGAGGTCTTTCTGCCAGCGCATTTGATGGCAGACGGCGAATTTCGTCCTTGTGTGGTCTGCCAATGCGCAAAGCGCTTTATAGTCGGTAATGCTCGTCGCAAGCGGTTTTTCCGTCGTGCAGAGCGGAACGTTCATTTCCGATACGAGCGTCATGAGCTCCACACGCGTGTCAGGCCAGGTGACGATATGCACGCAGTCCGGTCGTTCTTTTGCTATCATCTCGCGTGCGTCAGCATAGGGCGTGAGACCGTATTTTGCGGCAACGGCGTCTCGCCGTGTCGGTGTCGGCGCTGCACAGGCGACGATCTTTGCATTATCGATGTGCCGGTACGCTTCGATATGCGCGGCTGCACGATGCCCGCACCCGATGATGACGGATCTGTATCGTTTCATGGGCAACTCCTTACTGCCAAGGATCGACAAGTATCTTTCCGCATTCCCCCGATCGCTGAGCCGTCCATGCGTCCTCGATCCTGCTCATCGGGAATCGATGCGTGATGAAGCGGTCGAGAAGCGCTCGTGATCTTCGAATGGTCGTGAACATCGCTTCTGCATCGCGGAGGTGATTCCAATGCCATGCGCCGAAGACAGTGAGCCCTTTCTTGACAAGCTGTGCCCCGATTATCGATCCCGCCCAGCCGACTATGGCGATACGCCCCATGCGCTGTGTCGCCTCTGCGATGAAGCTAAGTGCGTCCGGCGCGCTGCTTGTTTCGACGGAGGCGTCTGCGCCGCGATCGTTCGTGAGCGCGAGTATGTGTTTGAGCGCGCCGGGGTCTTTCGGATCGATGACCGCTTCCGCCCCGAGCGAAAGCGCGAGTTTCGTGCGGTAGGGATGCATCTCAAGCGCGATGACACGCGCGCCGCGCGCGACGGCGTTGATCACACCGCCGAGGCCGACAGCACCGAGCCCGGAAATGAGAACGGTCTCTCCCGCATGTACCTGCATCTTCTGCATTGCATTGAACGTGGGGCCGAGAGCGCATAATGCCATCGCAGCATGGTCGTCCGAAATATCATCAGGGATTCGCAGCAGGAGATGCTCCTGCTGAATGCAGTATTGTGCGTATGTCGCGCGTCCGGTAGAACTGCCGGCAACGGCAAGCGCATTGATAGGGTGTTCACAGTGTATATGTTCTCCGGCGAGGCAGAGCGTGCATGTCCCGCATCCGTTCTCAGGCATGACGATGACACGGTCGCCGGGTTTGAACGACGATCGCCCCGAAGTATCAGCGATGATGCCGACCGCTTCGTGGCCGAGCGTTTCGGATACCGATCCATCGACC
>JBBTBY010000003.1 GCA_038043445.1 Spirochaetota bacterium | reverse complement strand
CGTGCGGGTGTGCGTATCTTAAGGAAAAGCGGAGGTCGCATGCAATTCGCTTCGAGTCGGATATTCAGAATTAAGAGTGCTGAAAAAGGAGAGTCACTAGGATGAGCTGTTGCACAGGAAGTGCTTAGTCGATGCGAGCCATGCGTGCGCCTATGGCGCAGTCCGGCGGCAGAGCCGCTATGGGAGGGCGATTTGCATCGACCGGATGAGCAGGATTACATCACCAACAAAATCCGGTGAATCCGGGAATCCGGGCATCACTCCTCTTATCTTTTTATATCATCGGATTTGTTAAGCCCCACTATTGACAAAGACAGTTCCGGCTGTATCGTAACCCCCACGGAGGCATTCATGGCTTTCACACCCGGAACACTATGGCCCGACAACAACGGCGTTCACATCAACGCACACGGCGGCGCCATGCTCTTTCACGACGGATATTACTGGTGGTTCGGCGAACACAAAGTCGCAGGCGATGCCGGCAATAAAGCCGAGGTCGGCGTTCATGTGTATCGATCGACCGATCTCTATTCATGGGAAGACCAAGGCATTGCACTCTTCGTGTCCGACGACATGTCGCACGGTATCGCCCGCGGATGCATTCTCGAACGCCCAAAGGTTCTTTTCAACAAACTCACAAATCGTTTCGTCATGTGGTTCCATCTTGAGCCGAAGGGAAAGGGATATCTCGGCGCACGCGTCGGTGTCGCCGTGGCCGAGCGCGTCGCGGGACCGTATCGCTTCGTAAAATCGTTCCGTCCGGATGCGGGCATATGGCCGCTCAATGTCGATGATAATGAAAAAAGTCCGCTCGCTCCGGAAGAATTCGCAGGGACAAAATACACCGGCGCGGCATTCGACGGCTATGACGCGAAGCGGCTTTTCCGCCGAGATTTCACCGACGGGCAGATGTCGCGCGATATGACGCTCTTCGCCGATGACGACGACACCGCGTATCACATCTATGCCTCGGAAGAGAACGGTGTACTGCACATCTCACAGCTCACTCCGGATTATCTCGGTTCGTCGGGGAGATGGGCGCGCGCTTTCCCCGGGCGTTTCATGGAAGCTCCGGCGATGTTCCGGCACAACGGGAAGTACTGGATCATCGCTTCCGGATGCACGGGGTGGAAACCGAATGCGGCGAGAAGTGCGGTGGCGGATTCCCCCTTCGGCCCCTGGAAAGACCTCGGTAATCCATGGATTGGCGCCGACGTTGACACCGCGATCAGCTTCGATTCGCAGCCGGCATTCATCTTTCCGGTGCAAGGAAGACCGGGTGCCTTCATCTTTCTCGGCGACCGCTGGCGACCGGAGAATGCAATAGACGGGCGCTATATCTGGCAGCCGATAGAATTCGAAAATGATAGACCGGTGCTCCGCTGGCACGACAGCTGGGATTTGAGATTTTTCGATCGGCCCTGAATCATATCACAGAACGACCATTCTATCGGGGCTGTCGCGAAATTGCTATTCGCTCATAGCGAAGAATAATGAGCATCAAAATATCATCAGAATCGAGGACAACAGCGGGTTGCAACCCGCTGTTCTCTATTTTGGCGACAGTTCACTATCGGCCATTGACGTTCGGACCGGAAATTGGTTATACTATCCGTATGCCATCGATCATAGCACGAAGAACATTCCTGCGTCATTCACTCGGTGCAGCAGGCGCCGCCGTCGCTGCATCGGTCACGAACGTATTCGGGGATACCTCTCCCGCCGATCTGAAATCGAAACTTGTGAAAACGATGAAGGAAAGCGGGGCCTACGATGTTCGCATCGCCGACCCGCGAACAGGTTTCGAACACGCGCTATCCATGCCTAACCCATTCCGTGTCGAATCGCCGAGAAAACTCTGGCCGCAATGCAGGAGCATTGTTGTCATTATCGCGCCCTACCCCCCCGTCCTTGACAATAACCTCCCTGTCGATAAGCGCGAGGCGCAGTTAAGGGGGCTTAACTCGGGAAGCACCGACTCGGAGAAGAACGGTGCATCGTTCAATGTCTATCACCCGCTCACGATAAAAGTGATGTCGCGCGCGTTCCGCACCGGCTGGCAATTCCTTGTGCGAGCGGGCTATCAGGTAAAGCCCGACGTCGGCGGTGTGCAGGTGCAGAGCAAACTCGCCGCATACGAAGCGGGCATCGGCGTATACGGGAGGTCGGGGCTCATATTGCATCCTGAACTCGGCAACCGTATGGTGATCCTGACGCTCATGACCGACGCCGTGCTCCCGCCTGACGAAAAGCTAATCTCATTTACTACGAACTGTAAAAAATGCGGCGTGTGCGTGAAGACATGCCGCGGCAAATGCTATCGTGCCGATAAGGATTATCCGACCTCATATACCGTCACCGCATGCGCACAGAGCAGGAATGAAGTGCTCATGAAGGAAGGCGGGCTCTGTCAGAACTGTTTCGCAAACTGCCCGGCATCGGAGAAAAGCGACGAGGAGCTCTTGGCGTGGCTGCAAGAACGAACAGGATAGAGCGCTTCCGCCGGACAGCTATCAGAAATCCGATAGATACTTCCAGCACGGCTCCGTTATCTCCCGCGGACGATTGACCCAGTCCTTACGGGGATATTCTCCGGAAAGAAATCCCCATATCGCCGATCCGCAGTAGAACGTATCGCTTTTGGGACGCTTCATGGTGCAATATGCATCGCCTGCCGCACGAGTGAACGACTCCATCGTATAGCCGCTCGGCTCGCGCGCACCGGTCTTGAGGTTCTCGCGGTACTCATATTCCATAGCCGTCGACACGAACGGCACGCCGAGAAAATAAGTCGTGCCTGCCGCAACCGCATCCGCGGCGAACGTTTCATACCGCGCACGAGCGGCATTGGCGAACTGATCCGGCGATCGTGCGATGTCATACGCCATGAGCACGGCATAATCAAGCACGGCAAAAAGATGCCTGTCCCACACCGCCACCGCGGCGCTCACGGGCTTTGTCGAATACTTTTTTACCGCGATGTAGAACGGGAGCGCTTCGCTCACATACGGTTCGATATCGAAATGAATACCGGCGCATGACGGATCGGCATTGACAGCATCGGCGGCGAGATTGGCGAGCGCCTCCTGCTTTTCCGCGGGATACGTACCGAGGCGTTTGCCGGCGGACGCATCGAAGTTCGCATGTACTTCAACCTCCGCCGGAAGATGCTCGCGGAACCAGGCGAGCCGCTGTGTACGGAGCGCGGACAATCTTCCGCCTTCCGGCGTGAACGTGAAGCTTCCTGCATAGACGAAAAGTATCCGTATCGGCACCGAGCTCACCTTGTTCCATGCACGAATACGCGCGACATGCGCATCCGATTCCTCATATATCCATGCGGCATGGCCGCGCTTGACGGGAGCCGTTTTCCTGTCGCGGAGAAAGCCGTACTCGGGTACCATCGACCGCGACTGCGTACGCGCATCGCTCAATGCGATATCCTTTATCCATACCGTACCCGCCGCTTCCGAAACATCGTCCTTCACCGAGTTCACACCGAGGCTGAATCTCACCGAATCGATATCCCGCTCCGAATCGCTGAGAATAAAGTCGTCCAAGGAGACGGCGAAAGTCTGCCATTCGCCGGTCACTGAACCGAGTTTTGAGAAATCTATCTTTGCGCGCTTACCCGCTTTCGTGCGAAGCGTCACCGATGCCGGCTGAAGGGCGTTCGCCGAACGTTTCATCGTGAAAAAAAGCGAGTGCACCCCGGCGCTTTCCATCTTGACCGCAACGCCCGCATAGGCATAGCCGAGCTCGACATGCTCCGGTATAGCGTATGTTGCCGTGATCAAATCGTCTTCAAGCACGGCGTGTATCACCGTATGCGAACTTTTTTTCTCCTCGCGGTCGCTGAACGTTGTTATATCGCTTTTGGTGAGCGGGAACAGTGAGGCTGCCGCACAGAGAAGAACGCTTACAATGTATGCTTTCATGGTTGCCTCGCTTGTGTCATGTGTTCAGTATAGTCCGCTTCGTGTGGATAATCCATATCCGCAGGCACTGTTTTCATACCATGAGCGTTATCGAAGGTCCTGGTTTGCTCGGATGTATGACGCCGGGCTTATGCCGACCGCCGTTTTGAACGCGCGACTCAGGCTGAACGATGTCGTGTATCCGGCAGCGCGTGCCGCTGACGAAAGCGTTCCGCCAGAAAGCAGCATCATCTTCACCCGCGCTATGCGCGCCTCTCGGATATGGTCCATGAGAGGCTTTCCGGCGGCGGCCTTAAAGAGCACGGTGAACCGTGACGGCGAAAGACCGACGGTGTCAGCGGCATCGGACGGTGATATGTTTTCTGCGAGATGCTCTTCGATATACCGGAATGCCGGGGCAAGCCGCATCGCCTCACGAAGCGAACGTGTTTGTTTCGGATCGCGCCGTACAAGCGAGAGGAGTATGCCGAGAATACGGAAGCCGAGTTCCTGTTCGCGGGCGCGATCCGCTATAGCATCCGGAGAAAGCTGTGCGAGTTCGGAGACGATATCGCCGATCTTTTTTCCGATGTGAGCGCCAGCCGAGAGCGGGAGCGTCATGAGCGGGAAAAGCTCTATGCCCCCCGCGACCGTGTAGCGTATATGCGCCCACCGTGTGCCGGTGACCTTCGTGCGCGAGAGAATCTCGATTCGATGGCGCGTACGGGGAGGGATGATCATCACTTCGCCGGGACCAAACGTATGCGACACGCCGTGATCGAGCAGAAGCTTCCAGTGAAGTCCCCGCCGTACGGACACGAGGAGACAGGGCAGTTCACGCCAATCGATGACGCTCCTTTTTGCCGGGCTGTCATCGCCGCGGTCAAGACAGGTGAATGCGATCGCGTCCGTCATCCGCGTATGATCCCGCGATTGTGCGTACGGTGATCGGCAGGCGAAGTCCGTGTGTGCCGCTTGAAGAATCGCGAAAAATAGAGCTCGTCGTTGAAGCCAAGCTCATGCGCAATATCCTTGACCTTCATATCGGTGAAGATAAGCCGATAACGCGCGCGTTCGATGAGGCAGCGATTGATGTATGCCTTAAGCGTAAAGCCGGTATCGCTCCGGAACGAACGCATGAGCGAGCGGGCATTACGACCGAGCTTCGCGGCGTATTCCGCCGGCGGCACGCGGGCGCTTACGCTGTCATCGATAGCACGGAAAACATCGCGGTATTTTTCCCCGACCGCGATGCGGCGCCGAAGCGATTGAGCGCTCCCGGCGATGAGCGGTGCTATCAGCATGAGACAGAGCGCTTTCGCCTCTATGCTGTCTCGAAGGTCTTTGCTTTGCGTGAGCGCAATGAGCCGTGAAAGCATCGATGCGTCCGCCGTATAGCTCAGTGTGCGCCCGGTGCCGGCGAATATGTCCTGTGTCGGATAAAGCTCAAGACGGAAGTGGAGATAGAACGTCTTGAAATCACGCTGCCATATCTGTTCGCATGACGAGCCGATGGGATTGATGAAGACAAGCCCGCGCTTGAACGCAAGATCGCCCGTTCTGTCGCGCATGATACCGCCGGTGCCGAACAGTACGTGGAGACGGTTGACCGGCATGGCGTCCTGCGTCGCATTCCACCAGCGCCCGACGGTGCCATAGCCGTGCTCGAGTACGGTGAAGGCGAGCCGTTCCGCAACGAGCTGAAAAATATCGTTCTTCGCTATCTGTTTCATGCCGTATCGTCCATATCCCGCAGCCATTCCGTCCATTGACGTATCTGCGCGGTGTCGGTATAGTACAGTCATCATATCCCGACCGATATATCCGTCAAGGAGTGTTCACGAATGAGATATCTCGCCCTGCTCCTCGCTACGGCAGTGCTCTTCGCCGATATGAGCGATGATATTGACTCATACACAACGGGGAGCATCAACGGACAGGGGAATTGGTCTTCCCCGAAGAACGATGCGGTGATAGAGGACGTATCGTCGGTCGGCGGCAAGGGACAGGCGATACGCATCAAGCCGAAATTCGGCATTGCACAGATGATGCTGCCGAGCGGTATGGACGGCGTTGTCACCGTTTCGTATTCGCTCCGTCTCGCAACAAGCGACTGTAAACTGATAATACAATGCATCGACAGCGAAAAGCGCGCATCGGTATTCTTTTATCATGATACCGGCCGGAAGTGGGGGTTTAACAGCAGCGGGGCATACCATTCGGTCGGCGACACGACAACGCCCGGTACTTGGACCACCGTCATCACCGTCATCGATCACGCTGCGAAGAAATTCTCGGTCTATCTCTCCGCGGGGGGTGCGGTAAAACCGCTCGTGAAGGAGCGCGCCTTCAAGGACGCGGCGGCAAAGGACCTCTCAGGCGTAACGTTCATGCGCAACGGGCAGGGCGATGATGATGCGATCCACATAGATACGATACGTGTTACTGCGGGAACGTTCGAGCTAAAGGAGGCGTCGGAGGCGAAGGATAGGCTTGTCTTTTCAGTGCCATCGCATCCGCGGCACAGCCTCTTCTCTGGCAATGAGCAGATCGCGGTATCATTCGAGCTTATCCGCGAGAACCCCATTGCCGACAACATTGAGTGGAAGGTGCGCGATTTCCGCGGTGCAACGGCGGCACAAGGGGCGGCGGATGCCGCTCCCGAAAAGGTCGTGACGGTGAACGTATCGATGCCGCCGCTCCCGGCTGGCTATTACGCGGTGCATGCTCGAGTAAAAAGTTCCGGGCTCCGCATCGCGCGTGCGGGAAGCCGCCCCGACAATTTCGGCACCATCGGTATACTCCCGTCCGTGCAGACGATATCAGCATCGGCGGATGATGCGCGTTTCGGCATGCAGGGGACGGCGTTCGTCGCAAGCGGCATATGGACGAACGGCGATCCCTTCGGTCCGCTCTACGGCATGCTCGGTGCACGCTGGCTCAACTTCATGCGGCAGTGGTCGAAGCTTGAGCCCAATAACCCGGGACAGTTCACGCCGAAGCTCGCATTCGACGGCGCAGCGCGAGCAAGCGAAGCTGACTATATAGTAGAGAGCGATCTCACCACGCTTATCTGCATCAACGGACTTCCGCAATGGGCCATAGACTGGCCGGCGAACGTTCCGAGACCGGCAGGGGCCATGAACGATCAGGCGTATGCACCGAAGGACCTCTCGCAGTACGAGGCATTCCTTGAGAAGATCGGGCGCGAATCGGCGGCGCGCAGAAGCGCTCTCTGGCAGCAGAAAAAGAATTACTATCAGCTGCAATGGGAACCTGATTGGCATTATAAAGGAACGGATGAAGCGCTTGTTGCAATGTACAAAAGCGCGTGGCGATCGCTCCATGCGGGCGACCCCGATGCGCGGGTGATGGGTACCGGCGGCGGCGTGCTTGCTAAGACCGTTGAAACGCTTTCACGGATCCTGCCGCTCGGCGCGGGAAAATATCTCGACGGCATTGCGACACACGCATACTATGTCCCCTTCGGCGATCCGAATGCGACCAATCTCGGCGGGAAATATATCTCACCCGAGGACGGCGGGCTGATACGTGATATGAGAAGGCTTCGCGCGCTCATGAAGCGGTACCTGCGACCGGATGCCAAGCTCATACAGAGCGAGTGGGGGCTCGATTATCGCTCATCATACCGCGAACTGGATCCGGCGCTCCTTGCGCTTCAGGCGGCGTATGTGATACGCGGTCATATCATACTTCTCGGTGAGGGATGCGATACGACGTTCTTCTTCTATCTCGGCGATTACGGAAGCCTTGAAACGCACGGCGAGGACGGCTACGGTCTCATGTTCAATCTTACTCTGCCCAAGCCCTCGTTCGGGCCGACGCATGTCGCGCCGAAACCGGTGTTCATGGCCGCCGCTGCGATGACGCGTGTTCTCGAAGGAACATCGACGGCAGGACCGCTTTCGACCGCGGATGGGCTTCATGCGTATGTATTCAGGCGCGGCGATGGATTTGTGACGGCGGTGTGGGCGTCGAAGGATACCGGACGGTCACTGACGCTCGGTACGGGCGCGGAAAAGACCGGCATCGTCGACTTTATGGGGAATCAGTCCGTATCGGATTCGCCCGGCGGCACGTTCGTTCTCACACCAGAGATATATCCCGTCTATGTGATGACGAAGACAATGCCGACATTGCGCTAGTGAGCACGGCACATATCAGCGTACCGACACGGCGACCGAAGCGTCGGGAAGACCTGCCGATGATGCCTGTATCGTCATCGTGCCCGGCGTGTCGGATGCAGCGAGCGCAATGCACATGCCCGCAAGAACCGGTATCGTATTGCCGCGGAGATTGCCGACGAATTCCGGATCACCGTTATCGACACCGGCGATGCGTCCGCCCTCGGCAGTGAATGTAATGTCATTGTCGGCGGCAGGAACAACTGATCCGTTCGCGTCGAGCAGGCGTGCGGTAAGATACGAAATATCATGTCCGTCAGCAGTGATGGTGCTTCGGTCGGCGGTGAGTTCCATGCGTACAGGCGCCCCCGTCGTTCGTATTTCGCACGATGCGATCTCTTTCCCGCTGCGATATCCTTTTGCCGAACACGTGCCGCGTTCATAGCATACATCCCATGTAAGATGCCCGTAGGGCTCCCGTTTCTTTCGTCCGCACGACTTTCCATTGATACACAGTTCCACCTCGTCGCAGTTGGTCAGGCAGCGTACGGTGATAGTGCTCCCTTCATGTCCTTCCCAGTTCCAGTGCGGCATGAGATGCAGCACCGTTTCATTCGTCCAATGCGCACGATAGTAGTGATAGCTGTCCTTCGGGAAACCCGCCGTATCGACGATGCCGTAGAACGAGCTTCGCCATGGCCAGGTATACGTGCCGGTCTCGCCGATATAATCGAATCCCGTCCACATGAAAAGCCCTGCGGCATACTTGTTCTCCATGGTGATCGCGAGCGATGTCTCCGCTATTTTCCAGCTTTCCTCGGCAAGCGTTGAGCGGTTGTGCTTGCGGGGATGTTCGAACAATGGATACGTGCCGCGCTTATGCACAAGCTTATGCGATGAGGTTTCGCTTCCGATGATAAGGCGTCCCTTCGTGTGTTCCGCGGCGTATGTCGGTTCGGAGTAATTATAGCCGGCTACATCGACGATATCGTTAAAGCCGTCATCGCGGGTGAAGTGCACGAACATGCCGCCGCAGGTGACCGCTCGCGTGCTGTCCTCCTCATGGACAATACCGACAAGCCGTCGGCCGATCGCGATCCCATCCGGGAGCGAACGGCCCTGCTCGGGTATCTCATTGCCGATGCTCCATATCACCACCGACGGATGATTGCGGTCGCGGCGTACGAACGCTCGAGTGTCCTTTTCATGCCAGTCGTCGAAGAAGCGGCTGTAGCCGTAGAGCGCGAGCGCCGGATGCGCCTGTTTTCCGGCAGTGTGCGTGCCCTGCATAGCGGTGCGGTATTTGTTCATGCGCCACTCGTCGAAGGCTTCGTCCATCACGAGCATCCCCATCTCGTCACAGAGATCGAGCAGTCCCGGCGCCGGAGGATTGTGGCTTGTCCGTATCGCGTTCACACCCATGCCCTTGAGTATCCTGATGCGCCGTGCTTCCGCACTGCGGTTCCATGCCGCACCGAGACAGCCGTTGTCATGGTGCATACAAACGCCTTTCATCTTCACCGATCTTCCGTTGAGGAGGAATCCCCCATCGATATCGAAAGCAATGCTGCGTATGCCGAATGCGGTCGTCATGCTGTCGACTGTCGTGCCGTTCTCGATGATCTCTACGAGCAGCGTGTAGAGTTCAGGATGATCGATATCCCAGAGCTTCGGCGAGTCGACGGAAATGCGTGCTTCCGCCATGGATGTCGATATCTTATTCGCTGTCTGTTCAATTACAGTCTCCGCTGCGCGTGCGCTTTTATGGATCACGGCGATGTTCACCCGATACCGTTTCGTGACCGTGTGATCGTTCTGTACGGCGACTGACACCTTCACGACGGCGCGTTTTTCCGACACCTCGGGTGTGGTGACCGTCACTCCCCATTGTCCGAGATGGAGACTGTCGGTGATCGTGAGGCGTACATTCCGATATATGCCGGAGCCGGTATACCAGCGTGATGAGGGCTGCAGGCTGTTGTCAACGCGCACGGCCACCGTATTCGGCGTTCCGTCGCGGTGTACATGGTCGCTTACGTCGCAGTGAAAGCTCGTATATCCGCAGGGCTGATATGCGACGCGGCTTCCGTTCAGAAAAACTTCCGCCGCCATATAGATGCCATCGAATTCGAACACGACGCGCCGCGTGCCGATGTCCGCAGGCAGAACGAATGACTTCCGGTACCAGCCGATGCCGCAGGCGACATAACCCCCGTGCTGCTGCGACGGATGGTCCGCCGCGAACGGCGCCTCGATGCTCCAATCATGCGGGAGATCCACCGTCCGCCACGACGAATCATCGAAAGCGGGCGCCTCCGAACGCTTTTCGTCCTCGGGTGCGTATGTCGTGAATCGCCATCCGCTGTCGAAATTGTTACCGCGTATGAGCGCTATCGTTCCCTGTGTCATTTGCTGTCCTTATCGTGATGCCGTTAAAGAACTATCGATGCTTCATCCAGTATATGGCATTCCCGGAGAAAAACATGGCCACGCCGATATCATCCGCGACTTCGTAAGAAAATGCAAGGAACGCCGGTCTATGCGGTGTCGAAATGCACTTGCACAAAACACCGGTATACTGATATACTGCACATATAGGATATCATCGTGTCCGCAGACCTGAACGAACAAAGCTCATCGCTCGGCTTCCCCGCCGGGCGCGTCGACCCGCCGGATTATCTCAATCCGAAATCGCCGGACCATAAGCTTTTCATCGACGCCGTCTTAAGCGCGACGATAGCCGCCTATCACGACGACATACTGACGCTGATCGGGAAGATGACGCGGGATATGAGCGGGTATCAGGGCAATGCCGTTATACGAACATCCGAACTCTATGCATATATCGGGCGAAATCCCGCCAACACAAAAGCATCGCTCGAAGCGTTCATCCGTGCCGTCTGCGATGTCGAGCATTTCGCCGTACGTTCGCCGGAACTCGCTGATGACGGACTGCCGCGTGCGATATTCTTCCGCGAGAAGGGCGCCCCGCCGATGACATCCGATCCGTACGCCGAGATGGTCACCCGCGTCAAGGCGGTCTTTTCCGATCTTGCCGCGGTCAAGAAGCTCATTACTGACGATGCGAAGAACCGCGCTTCCGGAAAGCCAACGCTCTCATTCCCGGATGGGACATCGCTCCTGGCATGGGCGCGCGAAGTGTTCTCCCTCGCACCCGATGCGGTCAATGCGCTCCTGTCCGATCTCGATATACTCCCGGCCGCCACCGTGCTCGATGAATTCTATTTCGCCGATGTGAACGAGATCCTTTCCCATCCCTCGGGCATGGTGAAGGTGATGATCCCCCGCGGGCCCATCGTCGATACGCCGGTGGAGTTCCTCTTCTCCGCCAACCCTGCGAACATCGAGTACATTGCGATGAACGTACTCTTCCCGGCCATGACCTATTTCATAGAATCGCATATGACGCTTTCCGACCGGCAGTATCTCAACGAGAATATCACACAGGACATACGCAAGGGAACTGCCACGCGGGTGACGGGCACGCAGAGCGCCGAGCAGCTCATCACGCAGATGCTCATGCACGGGCTTTCGCGTTCGCCGGAGCTTGAGATCGTGCTCGTACATATCATGCGCTATGCCGCAGGGCAGGCGCACAGCACCGTGCTCTATCAGCTTACGGCGTTCGCCTGGCTCACGGTAACGCGTGCACGCGCGGTGCGCCGCTCGCAGGAAGAGATGGACCGTCAGTCGGTCATGGAAATGCTCATGACCGGCTCGGTGAAACGCGAGGTGCCGGCATCGTTCTATCAGCTCTCCTATGTTTCGGTCTACGAACATTTCATCCGCGGCAGCACGCCGCGCTACGACACGGCCGCGATCAAGGCGTTCTTCCCCCTCACGAAGATGATAAGCGGTTCATCGATACCGCAGTACACCGAGATCGGCGACGGTGTCGTGCTCTCACCGCGCCTTATCGACGTGTTCGATACGCTCCTCCATGAGATGCGTGCTGCGGCGTTCAACCGCATCGCGGACGACTGGGCACGCACACGGATACCGGGCAGGTCGCAGTTCGAACGCCAGTACGGGAATGTCCGTGCCGGGGGCGAAGCCGCGGGCGTCAACCGACTCACTCCCCTGCTCAACGATATCGACGGACGCTTCCTCGCCGTGCTCGGGAAGCTCATCGATTACCGTGCGACAAATGGCGATGCTCGCGCCTTTGCGCAGAACATCTATACCCAGTTCACCCCCTCCGAGGGCATTTCCGGTGCAGGAACGGGCGAGACCGAACGCCTCGATCAGCTGAAAGAACAGATGCTTTCCTCGGTGAAGCGCTCGGTGAAGAACATCTATGCGGACGGAATGATGAAGCGCGAAGCCGTGAACGAAAGCGCGATCGGTTTTTCCTCGTACCATGAAAAGGTCGAGGCGCTCTTCGACTCCGTCGTCTACCGATCGATGAACCCGCGTATCATCGTCGGCCGGGAGACAAGACCGCTCATCGATATACTCGGCATCCGCGATCACAGCGATCTCAAGGATACCGCAAAGCGTATACGCCGATTGAACGGACATCTTTCGTTCTGGGGGAAAATACTGCAATTCTTCCGTTCATTGTTCAGCGGCATATCAAGCGCAAGCCGTGAGATAGAGGTGAAAACGCGCCTCTATGCGGCATCGGACAAAGCCGAGCGCGAACGCATCCTCAGGACCTACCGCGGGCCCAATCGTCATGAAATGGAAGCGATAGCCGCGGAATGGGAAGAACATGAGCGTTCAAAGCACCTATCGCCGGCTTCGGCGCCGGTAAAGTCACCGCAGATAAAGATAAAGAATTCGGATGCGCTCGAACGGACGCGCGGTTTTCTCACCGACACCCCGGAAAAAAAGGACCTCGCTGCATACCTGCTTAAGCGTTACTACGCGGATAGAATGGAATTCAGGGATAACACCTCGGTGCAGCCGCTCATCGATTCGATGCTGGTGAGCGAGACCAACAATATACTCTACTTAAGCGTTTCCGCCGTCAAAGCGCTCAAGGAAGGCCGGCAGAAAGAGGTCGTCGAATATCTCACCGCGCGGCATGAAGCGCTCATGAATTTCCTCACGCAGCGCGGCATATCGGTGGGCGAGCCTGACCTGGTCAAGCGCCTGCGCCCGCTCGAACCGATGTTCCGCAAGGATATCGCCGCCGAGCGTACGCTTGCACGCCTGAAATGACGCGCTTGTCAAAAAATCCATGTTCCGCGGCAGGAACGTCCATTGTCATACTTTCCCGGCGTCATTACTGTATCTGCATCGCTACACATACGAAAGAGAAGGAGCACGACGATGCAGCATAGGGCAGACTGGTTCCGCGATGCGAAATGGGGCGTGTTTTTCCACTACCTCGCCTCACCGGCATCGAGCACGAATGCGCCGGAAATGACCGCCGATGCATGGGATCGTCGTATCGACGGTTTCGATGTTGACGCACTGGCAGATCAGCTTGCGGAGATAAAAGCGGGATATTTCTTCATCACCCTCGGCCAGAATTCAGGCTACTATCTCTCCCCGAACAACACCTACGATCGCATCGTCGATAGAAAACCGAGCCGCCTTTCGCGGCGCGATCTTGTCGGCGACATAGCAGCAGCGCTTACGAAAAAAAATATCCGCACCATGGTGTATTTCACCGCTTTGGGCCCCGCGATGGACGTTGCAGCGCTTGAAAAGCTCAAATGCACTCCCCCGTGGAAACCCGTGTGCGCGCTCGCATCATCGAAGTATACCGTACAGCCGGGCGTCGATGACAGGCTCACGGAATTCCAGCACAACTGGGAAGCGATCATTCGTGAATGGTCGATGCGATGGGGCGGGAACGTTCACGGCTGGTGGATAGACGGCGGATATTATGCCGACACGCTCTATCGATCTCCTGCTGCGCCGAATTTCGAGAGCTTCGCTGATGCGATGAGGGCCGGCAACAAGGGGTCGATCGTGGCCTTCAACCCCGGTGTAAAGATCCCGGTGATAAAACATGCGGCGAACGAGGACTACACCGCGGGTGAAGCGGCCAATGGGCTGCCGGTATCCGTGAATACAGGAACTCCGTCAAGCTGGGGGCCGACGCTTTCGCGTTTCGTCGACGGCGCACAGTACCATCTGCTCACGTTCCTTGGTGAGTATTGGGGGCGCGGTGATGTGCGCTTCAGCGACGATATGCTCATCGCGTATACAAAATACGTGAATTCTTTCGACGGCGTCATTACCTGGGACGTACCGCCGCTGCTCGACGGGCGCATACCGGATGCGTTCATGCGCTCGCTCAATGCGCTGAGAAAAGCAACGCGATAGATGATCATGAGGGATCGTATTCTTTTCTGCCGATCGCGGCGCAGAACATACATCCGTGTCCTCTGGAAAAATATATGCCGCCCCTATATACTGATGACACTTGGGGGAATACCATGAGAAAAAGAACAATGTCATCCGTACCGGTCGATCGCGACGGCGCCATCGATGCCTTCCGCGGACTTACCATTGTACTTATGTTCATAGCGAATTATTTTGAGCATATCAGGACCATCCCCGCCTGCCTCAAACATGCGCCGGATATCGGAATAACCATCGTCGACTTCATAGCACCGTTCTTCATCTTCGCGATAGGCCTTACCTTCGCCGCATCGGTCACAAAGCGTGCAGCACGCGACGGCGCGTTCAAGGCGGCCGAGCACGTAATAAAACGCGCATTCGCTCTTATCGGCATCGGCATGATGTTCAGCATCGGCGAACACTCGTTCGGTTTTGCGAACTCCATCGTCGTCTGGGGCGTACTGCAGGCTATCGGGGTCGCGATCATACTCTCGTTCCCGTTCCTCTTCATGCCCGTGTTCATTCGTCTCTCCCTGGCGCTCATCCTCCTTGGCGCGTATCAGTGGGCGCTCGATACATACTGGCTTTCAACCGTTCTTCATTCATCGCATGCCGGACTTCCCGGTTCATTGAGCTGGGCGCTCCTCCTCGTCCTGTCGACCGTATTCGGCGACATCCTTCGCAAGAGCAAAAGCTTCTGGACTGTGAGCGCCGCGCTCCTCGCCATCGGCATTGCCGCTGCTTTCTTCTTCCCGATCAGTAAGCACCGCATGTCGCTATCCTTTGTGCTCATCACGGTCTCATCCGGCGCCATTGTCTTCGGGGGTATGCGCATGCTGTTCAAGCAGAAGTTCGATGTCCCGGCACTGCGCATTGTCGGCACGAACCCGCTCGTTCTCTATATGACACACCTTCTGCTGCTCTCCGTATTCCTCGTACCGTCCGTTCCCTGGTGGCATACCGATCCTCCCCTCTGGCTCGCCGCTGTACAGGGGCTTCTCTTCATCTCCGTGCTGGTCTGGCTCGGCTTCGCCATGTACCGCAGGAAAGCATTCGTCTCACTGTAGCGCGAATGGCTCGTCTTGACAAATCGGATCATCCGTCTATACTATAGGTGTTATAAAGTTAGACAATATGGTGTGCCATGCGGTTGAACACGGTCAGCAAACGATCGCTCGCAACGCAGCTCTCCGATATCCTCACGACCGACCTCATTGCGGATGCCGAGAGCAACAAGGGGCTCCTTCGCTCCTACCGGGTGATAGCGCGGGATTATGACACAAGCATCAATACCGTGCACCATGCCGTAAAAGCGCTCGTGAAGCAGGGGGTGTTCGCCACACGGAAAGGCATCGGCACATACCTCCAGACGGGGTACCGCAAGCGGCTGGCCACGATGCGCCGCCCGCGACGTACGCACATCGCGGTGATATTCTCCGACCTCGCTGACGCCTATGCCTGGATGAACCCCTTCATCGCCGGCATCACTGCGTATCAGCGCAGCCATGCCGGCTTTTCATTTTCCGTACATTATCTCCGCGGCACTGACATCGAGGATGATGTGAACGCGCAGATCCATGACTATCTCATGAAAGGCTTCTGTGACGGTGTCATCCTCATGTGTCCGGTCATCCCGAAGAACATACGTATGATGCAGAAGTACCACATCCGCTTTGTCGCGCTCTTCAATGACTATGCGCAGCGCATCGATACGGTGCATGCGGACAGCGAACAGGTCTACCGCGAGATCTCAGCGGTCATGACCACTGGGCGGCGTACAAAGCTCCTTCTCATCGTCAACAATGACCTCAATTCCCGCACGAACCGTTTTTGTGCCGGCTTTGAACGCCATGCAAAGGGCGCCGCCTTCGCCGTACGATCGCTCCAGTACACAGGATGTTCACGCACTGCGCTCGCTTCCTTCATGAAAAAGAACAGCGCCTCGATCGCATGGGCGGATGCCGTATTCACCATCGGCGATGAAGCGGCCATGGCATGCAGAGAACACCTCCGCACATCGGGCCGTGAGAAAAGCACGATCATCATCAATTACACCGACTATAACTATACCGTCGCCGAACACAATATCATGAAGCAGGGCGTCCGCGAGATACATACCGCTATCGAACTTCTCATTGATCAGATACGGAACCCTGAACATAAGCCCGCACGTCACATCGTCAAGAGCGATACGACCGCCCTCAAGGAGAACGCCAATGGTTAGATCGAACGCCCTCATCATGTGCGCACTGTTTGCCGCCGCGGTGTACGGACAGAGGACCGTTGCCGCATCGATAACGCTTGCGAACGGTGACGGCGCCGTAAGCGTGCCGAACGCCGCCGATATCAATCCCGGCTCCGGGGACTTCATGATCTCGTTCCGTATGAAAGCGGCTGATCAGGCGAAAGCACATATCGTGAGCAAGGCCGGATGGGCATACAATTCCTATTCGGCATACATTGAGGGCGGAAAATTCCATGTGGAATTGAAGCTTCCGAACCCGCCGGGAAAGGGCTTCCGCCTGAGCGTCCCGGTATCATCAGTGCTCGACAATGCATGGCATGATATCCGTGCATCATTCATCCGCGCGGGAAAATGCACGTTTACCATCGACGGAAAGATCGTCGACAGCAAGGATATGACCGACAGCGGCATCGCGGTGGTGAACGAAGCGCCGCTCATCATCGGCAAGGGGCCGGCGGGCGGTTTTACGGGAGAGCTTGCCGATGTCAAAGTGCATGCAGGCTATGCCCCGGCCGCTGGATCGAAGAAACCTGAAGGCGCGGGTGACGGCGCAGCGAAGGAACGACACGGCAGCGCCCCTGGCGGCACGATACGCATGAATGACAATGGCGCATTCACTATCGTTGACAAAGAGGTCATGATCAAGGACGGCATACTCTACTACATAGTCAATGGGACGGAGATATTCAATGTGCGCATTATCTGGAGCGCGCCGGGTCTTGCCTACGGCCAGTCCGATGTAGGGACGCTCACCAATGCGCGTATGATCGCGGATAGACGTGAACACATCATCACCGGGAAGATCGTCAATAAGGACGGCACATTCACCTCGGGCGGGTTCGAGATACGCGTCGCGCTTGCCGATGACGGCATCATCAGCTATCACGCTCGCATCATCGATCCGGAGGGGAAGATCAGCGCCACCGTGCGTATCATTTTCCCGAAATTCATCCTCGACAATACGATCTATAAGGACGGTGATGAAGCGGTAACGCTCGGTACGACGTACGGGAAAGAGAACAATCGTGCGTATAAGTCAAAGGTCATCGATCTCTTCTCAGGGGACGTTGACAGGAATGTGAAGCTCGGCTTCCTTGAGAGCGGCGGTACGGATTTTGTCGATCGCCGCGGCGAAACGGCGAGCCCCTACGGCGATATACGCATGCGGGTAGCCCCATCGAAAGAGGCGAGACTTTCCATAGATATACGGAACGTTGACGAGAAGAAGCTGTCAGCATACCGCAGCCGCATCGTGAATGAATTCGATCCTCTCGATTTCGAGAAATTCAATCTGGCAAAGCTCCCGAACTATGCGGCGTCGCTCAACCGAATTCAGAACCCGAGCTTTGAAGAAGGTTTTCACAGCTGGGAGGTCCGCCAATGGGCCACCGTGGTCGGTGATACGAATCACGCGGAAGAATGCATCATCATCGACGACCGTACGGCATATCACGGGAAAAAGAGCCTGCGCTACCAGCTGCGCCGCGGGTCAATACCCAATCCGACGCGTGCGTATCAGCCGTTAAGCTCGCTCTCGACATTCCCCTATCAATTCAAAGCAGGCAGACAGTACACGCTCTCCTTCTATGCGAAAGCCGAGGAAGCATCCGCCAACGCCGGCCTCATGTTCATCACGAAAACGTGGGGGAAATGGATGCATACGAAGAATTTCTCCCTCACAACTGAGTGGAAGCGCTATGTGACCACGTTCACGCCCGCCGAGACCGCCGGCCAGCTTTTCCTTAACGTCAGTGAAGGCGGCATCAAGGGCGAACGCGTGCATATCTGGATAGACGCCGTGCAGCTTGAAGAGAGCAGCGCCGATACCCCGTTCACGATGAAACCGATAGCCGTATCCATGGAGCGCACACGGAACCTGCAGTTCGTGCGCGATCCGAAGAAGATGGTCTTTGATCTCGTGAACATGACCGCATCACCGCGCAGCACTGATGCACGCGTCATCATCCGTGATCTTTTCAAGAACGAGATATTCTCGCGCGAATGGAAGTCGGTATCGCTCAGCCCCGGCGCACCCTCGCCGCTCGCCTTCGATGTCGCTTCGGTGATGGACCACATCGGATTTTATACTATCGAGGTACGGCTCTCCGGGAGCGAACACAACGACTATGATTTTTTTCGCATCGCGGTCATCGATCCGTACTCAAAGGATGATATGAAGTCGATGAAGCATAATCTTGTCTTCAGCTGGGGGCTTTTCCCGTCCTGCAATTGGCCGAAGAACGTCGCGCTCATGCGTATGCTCGGCACCGGCGGCGTGGAAGCGAACAATTTCACGCATTGCGCAAAGGAGATACAGGATGTCTTTGACAGGGAGGGTATGATAGTCTTCGGCATGATGATAGACGACGGCGCCAACGCACGCTATATGCCCGACCAGGACCGCATCATGAAGCTTCTTCACACGATAACCGATTATGACGGGCCGGAGATGGATGAGATAACCGCATGGTTCAAGAACTATTTCCGTCAGACGAAGCATTTCAAGTTCTGGAAATACGCCAATGAGCCCAATCTCGGCATATTCGATAAGCCCTCCATCTATAACCCGAAGACGTTCCCGCAGATAATGAAGCGGCTTTACGCGGTACTCAAAGAAGAGATTCCCGATGCCGTCGTTATCTCTCCCGATCCGGCGAACAATTTCGACAGCGCGCGCAAATGGCTCGATGTGCTCCTTGAGAGCGGCGGCGGACGCTATTTCGATATTCTCGCAACGCATCCATACCGCGAGAAACCCGAACGCCCGAGCCTTGAATACGACAGCGAGGAATTCATAAAGCTTGCCGACAAACACGGCTTCAAGGGCGACCTGTGGTATTCCGAAGGCGGCAACTGGTCGCAGCTCTATCTCCCCGCCATTCCCGTCGGCCGTGCGTTCGCCAACACCGATTCCGTACGCCTGGGGCGCTTTACATCGGATGTATACGGCAACCGCTACTGCGCGGCGTATAATCTTCGTACCATGATAATCACCCTCAGATACGCCGACCGCATCAAGATGTTCCTCAATTGGACCACCGGCGGCGTCTATATCGATTCCGTCGCCGGCATACCGACCGACATCGGTGTGGGCTACAATGCCGTTGCGCGCATGCTCGGCAACTCATCGTTCGTGCGTGACTTCAAGTACGCGGAGACCGTAAAGACATTCCTTTTCAATAACGGTTCCGGGGCCGGTGTCGCCGCGATATGGGACTTCGACGACAAGCTCGAGCTTGCCGAGCGCTCACCATTGAAGTTTCGGCTCAAGAACGTGAACGGCATCACAGTCACCGATGTGCTGGGGCGTCCGCTCGCCGCGGAGAAGAAAGGGGAATATCTTGTGTTCAGTATCGACTATATGCCGGCATTCATATGCGGACTCCCGGTCAAAGAGCTCGAAGCAGTGCTCACCGCTTCAACGGTAGAATACGGCGAAAAGGAAGCGATATCGATATCACCGAAGATCATCGATCACCGCACGCTATCCTTGATGGTGAAGAACAAGGATGCAAAACCGTTCACCGGCACCTTCACCTATGCCGTCAACGGGAACGAAGCATCGGCACCGCTTGCGATCGGGGGATTATCCGAACGTGCGTTCACCGTGGACCTCGCCCCGTATATCAGCCAGTCGGCGCGCTACACGATAGACGTGAAAGGGAAAGTGCATACGGACAGAACGCTTTCCGAACGCACGGAGCGTATGAACATACTCTTCTGCAGCCGCACACGGGGAAATATCGTCATCGACGGCGAGCTCGATGACTGGGCGGATTACCGCTACGCCGTCGTCGGCGGTACTGAGGATGACGCCATCGATTACCGCACGGGGGGCGGCTCCTACAAAGCAGGTGCCGCATACCGCGCCGATCCGCTCAAGGCGAAGTTCATGTTCGCCTATGACGATGCGAACCTCTACATGGCCGTCATCGTGAAGGATGATGTCCATTACCAGCCGTTCCCCGCGACGAAATTCTGGGCGGCGGACTCGATACAGCTTTTCATCGATGCGTTCAAGGACGGCACGGAGAACAGCCTCAACATGCAGGACGATTATGCGTACATGCTCGGTTCGGGCGTCGATGGGGACCAGGTGTTCAGGAATTTCTCTCCGCAGCGCCAGATAGCCTGGCTCGACAATGTCGTCGTTGAAAAAGGCGTTCCGATGAAGATAAAACGCGATGAGGAAAAGAAGATGACGACATACGAACTGTGTTTCCCCGCGAAATATATCAATCCGGTTTCCATTAAGAAGAATTCGGTCATCGGCCTCGGTCTTATGGTGAACGATGCCGACGAGAACAAGAGCGATCCGAACATACCGCGCAAGACCGCGGTCACCACCTGCAACGGCAAAGAGGGGTGGATGAACCCGTGGAATCTGTCATACTTCGTGTTCGAATAGACCAGAGGTGTACCTTCATGACGCGACCTGTACCCACCCCGTCACATCGTGCATGGGCGAACGCCGAGATCGGCGTTATCATACACCTCGATGTGCAGGTGTTCGAGCCCGCATATAAATTCCGCGAACAGCGCGGCTACACCCCGCCGCCGTCGGTGTTCAACCCGCACTCGCTCGATACCGATCAGTGGATATCCACCGCTGCGAAGGCAGGTGCGAAATACGCCGTGCTCGTGGCGAAGCACTGTTCGGGGTTCTCTCTCTGGCCGACCAAAGCGCATAGCTACAGCGTGGCATCAAGCCCCTGGCGAGGAGGGAAAGGCGATATCGTCGGTGACTTCATCGCATCCTGCGCGCGTTACGGCGTAAAACCCGGCATCTACGCTAGTGCGAGCTGCAATGCTTTCCTCGGTGTGGATAATCCCGGACGTGTGCTTTCCGGTGATGCCGCGGAACAAACGCGATACAATCGCATCGTCGAACAGCAGCTTACCGAGCTCTGGAGCAATTACGGCGAATTGTTCGAGATATGGTTCGATGGCGGAGTGCTCCCGGTGCGGGAGGGCGGTCCTGATATCATACCGCTCCTGACACGGCTACAGCCCAATGCCGTCGTCTTCCAGGGCCCGCATGAATGCGCTTCGCTGCTCCGCTGGGTCGGCAATGAACGCGGCGAAGCGCCGTACCCGTGCTGGGCGACGACATCGATAACGACATCGGATGACGGGACGAAGGAACGAATCGACTGCGCCGGCAGCGCCGACGGGGACCGGTGGGCGCCGGCGGAATCTGATATGCCCAACCGCGATCAGCACAAAGCATTCCAGGGCGGCTGGTTCTGGCGAAAAGGCGATGAACAGCATCTCTATTCACCCGAGCATCTCGTCGAACGGTACTATCAGAGCATCGGGCGAAATTCCAATCTGCTCCTCGGCATGGTCATCGATGACCGCGGGCTCGTGCCGGATGCGGACATCGCTCAGTTCACCGCATTCGGAAGAACGATAGCGCGCACGTTCGAACGAGCGCTCGGCACGACTGAAGGACGCGGGGATATCACGCTCGCGTTCGACACGCCGACACGCATCGATACCCTTGTCATCGCCGAAGATATCACGAACGGCGAATCGATACGTACATACACCGTCGACGGCGACACCGGGAACGGCACCGAACGCCTTTGCGCGGGCACTGCGGTCGGCCACAAGCGCATCGAACGGTTCGCGCCGCGGACGGTGCGTTCATTGACACTGTCGGTATCCGCCGACGGGGAAGCGCCGCCGATGACGCTCAGTGCGTTCTCACGGGGTGCAGCCTGAAGGGGCCGAGCGAAAAATCAGCCATTGTTCATATTGCGTTCGCCGATGGATACGGTATAGTCTGCATCACAAGGAGCAATGACAATGGACCTCGTTATCATCAATTCGGATTCCATGGGACAGGGTGATGCCGCGCTCGGCGCGCAACTGACCGGCTCATTCCTCCGCACGCTCTGTTCTGCAGGAACGAGGCCGAACGCCATCGTCTTCTATAATGCCGGCGTGAAACTCCTCGCCGAAGGATCGCCTGTGCTCGACGCGCTCGATATACTCGCCCGCGCAGGCATCGACCTCGCCGCCTGCGGAACATGCGTTTCATTCTACAAAATAGCTGATCTCAAAGCGGGGCGTGTGAGCACGATGAAAGAGATAGTCGGCATGATGGGGAATGCGCGGTCAGCGGTCACGATCTGAAACGAAACGTGCAGTAAAAGCCGACAACGTATGGTCTTTGAACACCGCCGCAATGACTATGAACGATAAATGAGCGGTACGCGCTCGGAAAGCATGCACGTTATCTCATACGGAATGGTATGTATGCGCGAAGCAAGTTCTTCCACGCCGATACGTTCCCGCCCCTGGCTGCCGATAATGACGACCTCGTCGCTTACCCGCGCGACTTTTCCAGCCGCGTGAAGCGGCGTGACATCGAGCATGCATTGGTCCATCGACACTCGCCCGATGAGCGGCACGCGCGCTCCATGCACGAGCATTTCCATATTGTTCGAGAAGGCGCGGCTTATCCCGTCCTCATAGCCGATGGGAACGGTTGCCACCTGCATGCGCTTCTTCGCGATGAAGGTACGCCCATAGCTCACCGACATGCCGCGTTCTATCGTCTTGACGAAAATTATCCTGCTCTTCAATGACAATACCGGTCTCAGGGGGAGTACGGCAGCAAGCCCCTTTGACTGGGCATACCCGTAACTGATAAGCCCCGGGCGTATCATCGAGAGATGGCTTTCGGGGAGCGAGAGCACCGCCGCGGAATTCGCCGCATGGATGAATCGCGGACGTACGCCCCGCGATGCGCACGCATCGACTATCGCCTGAAAGCGGGAAAGCTGCCCGCGCGAGAATTTTCTATCGTCGTCGGATGACGGGAAATGCGTGAACACCCCTTCGATGATAATGTTCCTTTTCCCCGCGGCGTGCAGGATAAGCGAAAGGGCGTCCTTTTCCGAGACCCCGACGCGGCCCATGCCGGTATCGATCTTGATATGAACGCGTATCCTCTTACCGCGCTTCTTCGCCGCGCGGTCAAGCGCATCGATGAAATGAGCATCGGCAACAGCGGGTATCAGGTCATAGCGCACTATCGCCGGAATCTGTTCGATGAAGCTCAATCCAAGGATCACGAGGTTCGCACGGATCCCCTGTGCACGGAGGAACATCCCCTCATCGGTCGATGCGATCCCGAAATACCGGACACCGCTCATCATCGCCGTCTTCGTGACCGCTTCCATGCCGTGGCCGTACGCATCGGCCTTCACCGGGAGAAGATATTCTGCACCCGGCGCATGTCGTCTAATAATGCGTATATTGTGCGCGAGAGCGGAAAGATCGCTTTGCGCCCATGTCGGCCTTCGGCCAGAACGTATCAATGAGAGAGCGGTCATGGTGCATGAGTATAGGGCGCATGCCGATTTTGTCAAGAAATCCGGCTACTTCTTTTTCGGCTTCTCACCGCCGCCGACGAGCGCAAGCGGCACCTGCTCCGCCCACGACGATGCGGCGCCGTCGCCGATGATAGGCGCCATCCGTTTCGCGGCATACTCGCGGAGCGTGTTCACTTTCGCCGCCATATCCGAACGCGCGGTCTTCCCGGTGAACGCTTTTGCGTATACCTCTTCATTGAGCGATCGCGCATAGTCGGAGAGTATCGGTATCGTCTCGATGACCTTTCCCTGCGGTACACCCGCGTCGAGGAGCGAGAGCACCTCGCGGTCAAGTTCGCCGAAGAGCGGACCGAGCACGACACGCGCCTTGTCCGCCTGGTTCGGGAGCAGATGCATCGAAAGTATGTTGGTGATGGCCGCGACGTTCTGTGCGATGACGGTCTTTACTTTTTCCTTTTCGGCGCCTGCGGCGGCGGTGCGTATACGTTCAAAACCCGCCAAACGCTCGGCGGCGTATGCCGCGACGAACGCATCATCGCTTCCGGGCTGCATACCCGCAGCCTGAGCGGCGAATTCCCCGACAAGCTTTATCGCGGCCTTCAGGTTCTCAACGCTTTTCGGGTTCAGGTCCGCGCTCTTCGATCTCTCATCGACAGTGATGATGAGCTCCTCGGCAGGCACGAGATGCCGGTACGCGAACGCCTGCATCATATCCTCCGCCGGCAATGCGAGCACCTTCTGCGGACCGCCCGACGTCCCCGCGATGGAGAGCGCAAATCGCCCCGCGTTCATCTTCGAGCTCGTTCGCACGGTCAGCTTCACCGATTCATTGGTGCCGGAAAGCGTCGCGTTCTGGAAGGCTATCCCTTCCGGGGGATCATCGAGCGAAAGCACGATATCGCCGGTGAAGTTGTCGATACGCTGCACGTAGGCAGTGAGCATTGCCGTACCCCCGCGCGAAATATGAACGCTTGACGGCGCCACACGAAGCTTGAAATCCGGCTTGGGCTCACGGAACCTCAGGCGATACGAGTAATACTCACCGCCCTTGCTCTGTGTATCGCGCAGGGACAGATAATAGGTGCCGTTCGCAGGCAATGTCGCCGCGAAATACGAGTCCGCATGATGCGTGGTAAGTCCCGACGATCGGTCGTAGAAGTCGTCATTGGTCATTATCGTCGCACCCTTCGCATCGGTGAGGCGCAGGGCCGAATCGAGCGGCGAGCCGAGACGGCGGGCGTACACTTCCGCGACGATGCGGCTGCCGGCCTTTCCCGAGAACGAGAACACATCGACATCGCCGGCACTCTCGATGCGCCCGTTGACCGCCGAAGGGAACACGATGCGCTGTGCGCTCGCGGTCGTATTATTGCTGCCGGCGTCGAACACTGACGGGAGATCGTCGGCAAGGAACAGGAACGTGTTCTCTGCATCGGGAACGCGTACGGGAAGTATATCGCTTCCCGCTTTCGGGACAACGGAGAATTCCCTCGCGGCAAGATTATATCCCGACAGGGACACCTTCGTCTCCTTCTCGTGCTGGCCGCCGAGCGGGAATACGGCCGCCACGAACGGCAATTCACCCGCACTGATGCGGTAGACGAAATCATCGCGTCCGCGGTATATGGAATCCCGTATCTCAAGATAGTAGTCGCCGTCATCGGGTACCGTGAACGGGAGCACCGGATCGGGGTTGCCGAGAAAATCATCGGCATACGCGAGCTCTTTCCCCTTCGCATTGAACACGGTCAGCACCGCCTGGAACCAGCCGGGGACGGCATCGGCGAGATACGGTATGAGCGATCGCGCCTCTACCGAGAATACGAGCCGCTGCCCCTTGCGGGCGGAGAACTTGTATCGATCGACCTCCCCCGGCAGTATCTGCCCATTGAGCTCTGCGGGGAATGACGGCACCGGCACTGCATCGGCATTATCATCGTTGGGTTCGCGCTCTTTTATCTCTGCGATACGTCCCACCTCGAACGCAATGGGTTCGGTGACGCCGCGCGGCGTGACAAGCCGAAGCTCATGCCTGCCCAGCGGCGCATCGGCGGGAACGGTGAGCTCAAGACGAACGAGCTCCGTCAATTGCGCATTGGGCTGCTTCTTTTTCTCGATGTCCTTCATATACATCATCATGTCATGTTCTTGCGGCATTTTTTCCCGATACGCCAATATCTGCATGACGCGGGCAAGCTGCTTCTCAAGCGCCGGTTTTTCCTGCTCGGAAGCCTTGGGGATCTTCGCCTCGAGGTACTGGCGCCTATTGTTGAGCGCGTTCAATTCCTTCCTGTCGAGGTCCTTGCTGAACGAGGTTATCTGCGCCGTGATCGGCGTACCGGTAAGGATGACATTGGTGGTCCCCTCGAGGAATTGACCGCCGACAAGGAGCGTTGCCGTTTCCCCCTGTCTGACGCCGGCGGGGAAGACATATCCCGCATGCGGACGCTGCGCGAACGCCAGTGTGCACATGAGGAACGACAATAGAATGATGTTACGCACGGTTTCCTCCCGATGAGCCTTTGAGTTTGACGCCTGAACGCTGTGAAAGTTTCCCCGATATGCTTTCGAGGATCGGCAGTTGGCTGTGTTCAGAATAGATCGTTGTCGCATACGTTCAGTATACGACAACGATCGGCAAATGACAAGACAATGGCTGGCGCGAACCGATGCGATCAATGCCCGTTCGGCGGTATGAACGATGCCCCGGTGAACATGAACCGCGAAGCATCATCCCGTGCTTTGTTGACATACGGCGAATATACCCATGCCGAAACAATACCTGCTGACGTATCGATCGCAATGAGACGCATCCATCCATTGCCCTTTTTTTCTTCCTGATAATCGGTGAGAATCTGATAGATATGATTGCCGTTCACCCCGCGGTCATCGCGCCATGCCGATTTTCCGACATGGCCGGAAAACACGAAGCGCACGTTCGGATACCGTGTTATCAGCTGGTCAAAAACGCTCTGCGGGCTCAGATCCCCGTAGGGCGGGTGCTGCTCTATCACCCCCTTGCTGGTGAGATGGGAATGTGTGGCGATAATGACATTGTGATCGGCATAGGCGGGGTCGGCAAGTACCGATTTCGCCCAATCGACGGCGATCTGACGCGCCCAGAGCTCAAGGACTATCACCATCCATTTGCAGCCGCCGGCAGCGAACGTGTAGTACGCATTATCGCTTTTACCGCTCTCGAAACGCCCCTTTTGCGCGGTGAACCGGCTTGCCGGAAAATAGGCGTTGAACTCGGGGGTTTCGCGAAGCAGTGTTGCCGTATTTTCCGGATCGCGCATGCCCGCACTGTTCGTCCTGACCGCGTGCGTATCGTGATTGCCGACGACAAGCGCGAAGGGCACGCCGGCGTTCTCCAGTAACCGATATCCGTTGCTCGCGAAGGTCCACATATAGTGGTCCGGCGGATCGTAATGCACATTGTCCCCGACAGAAATAACGAACGCGATATTACTTGCGCGACTATTATCTGCTATCCATTGCATCTGGCTTGTGAACATCACCGGATCACCGGCCGGCCCGACGCACACCTCGTGCTGCGGATCGGGAATGACCGCAAGTATGAATTGTTCGCCGCTGAGGCGGAGCATCGTCAGCCAGATGATCGCGAGGGCGCGTTTCGCTCCGGAGAGCCTCGATCGCATACCGCTCATCGATGCTTTCATTTGCGCTGGGGTCTCGCGCGGGGCAGCCGAACGCATTTCGCCAGTACGTTCACCGCATGCGCAGCATCTATGGTCATCATGCATTCATGCGCCTTCGGACAGCGGCGCTTATAGCAGCGCGCACAGTCGATACCCTCCGCCCGAATGACGGCGGAACGCCTCGATCGCGGACCGATGCGCTTCTCGCTTGTCGGCCCGAAAACAGCAACAAGGGGGATATCGAACGCGGCTGCCGCATGCATAGGATAGCTGTCAACGCTTATCATTCCCTTCGCCTGTGACAGCACATAATTGAGCTCAGTGAGCGAAAGCACGCCGGCGAGCGGCATGACACGCGCATGCCTCGATGCGAGCGTACGGCATGCATCGGCATAGTCCGCGGTCGCGCACACCAGTATCGGCAGATGGAATTTTTTTGCGAGCGCATCAAGCAGCTCATCGCTTTTTTCCATCGGCATATCCTTCGTCTGCCAGCGTGAATACGGCGCATAGACGAGATACGACCTCGGGAGCGTCATCCTGTGCGAGGCAAGCGCCCTCTCCGTGCGACGGCGGATGTCTTTCGGAAGGAATATATCGAGCGCCACGCCGTCATCGGGGACATCGATGAACGAGAGGAATTGCAGAAGCCCTTCGACGGCATGTATATCGCGATAGAAGAGATGCGGCACGCCGAGCCAGCGCCCCTTGGCGAATTTCGCACGCGCGCGCGACGCGTAGAGGAATATGACGCTGCGAAAAAGCCCCTGCAGATCGAACGCGGCATCGTAGCGCTTCGCGCGCACCATCCGTATCGATCGAACGATATCGCGGATGACACGCAAAAGACCGGCGATGGACGAGAACGCCTCGCGCTCCCAGCGGTATACATCCACGATGTATAGCTTCCTGATGTACGGATTATCGGCGAGTATCGGCGCCGCCCGCTTGTCGACGACGACGTCGATGTTCGCATCGGGCATATGTTTCTTCACCGCCCGGATGAACGCACTCGCGTGGAGCACATCGCCGAGCGATGTCTGTTTTATAACAAGGATTTGCATGCCGGAATGTGGGGCGGAGCGCATGTCAATCGCGCCTTTCTTCTGCTTCATAAGACTACTCTCTGGTATTTCAACGAATCTTCACCAAAATTGATAAGCAAAGCCAACCGCAATTTTTCGGCAGCAAGATAGTTCAGACACTGTTTCGCATGGCTTTTTGTCAAGCATTCAATAGCCTTTATTTCAAGAAGGACGGTATTATACACTGAAAAATCAGCTATATAATCGTGCGGCAACACCGTGTCTTTATATTGGATGGTGTAGCGGCGTTCCCGTTCGAATGAAACCCCGTTTTGCTTAAATTCATACTCAAGCGCGTCTTTATAGATAATTTCATTAAATCCTTCGCCGAGAATCCGATGTACTTCCATGCATATACCGACTATCGTGTAGGATTCATCTTTGAATAACAGTTCCATAGTTTTCTTCTCTCAATTCGTGAAAATCCGTGCAATTCGTGTCTATCTTCTTAAAATATTTTTGACACGAATTGCACCAATTTACACGAATTATGATTTTTTCAAACGCGTTTGTCTTCTGCGTTATTTGCCTGCAACTTTTTTCCGCCACGTGGTATTCCTTTAGTTCGATGAATTCATAATAGCTCAAATAACTTTTGGTCACGTTCCATCTGATTCTCTCATTTTCTGTTGACTACACTATAAGCCAAATTGGCTTATTTAACAACACGCAGAAATAGAAAATCGCAACGGCAAAGCTCTACTTCACCGTTGCGCCTTTCCCTTACTTTACGGCGGAGGCTTTTTTTGTCCTGCCGGGTTTCGCCGTATACGGCTTCATCCCGAAATCCCCAACGATGGTATTGGAATCTCCATAGAAGCCGTAGATCTGATTTCTCATCCCCGCGGCGGAAAGCCGTCTTCCGATTTAATCTATGAACTTATCCGCGAGGAATTTGAACATCTGGAACATCGCGGTGGCGTTCTCGTTGTATTCCTTCATCTTCGTCACCACGCGCGCGACCTCGATCTCCTTGAGCGATACGAGCGAGCTTGAGAACATATCGACGAACATCTCCTTCCACACCTCGATGGACCGCGGGTGCTTGAAGAGCCGTGTGTACGAAAGGTCGCCGTCGCCGGATGTGTGCCGCGCATCGACGATGCCTTCATATGCGGGGAGCTGCGCCTTACCGCGCCGCGCGTACGGGACATCGGCCGGTTCGAGGATGCCTAAGAGCGCATCATCGGTCATCTGTGCGCGGGAGATGTCCGGCTTATCGAGGAATATGGGGCCCACGCTCCCCGCCAGGTGCGCGATGAACACGGCGTCCTTGAGCGCGAGGACCTCATCGATGAAATCGAGCGCTCGCTCATAGATGATGGGCACGCCCGCCTTCACCGTGAACCCGTACTTGATGAGCATCTTCTCATCTTCGGGGGTGAGCTTCACATCCCACTGCTTCATGAACTCCTTGTTCTCTACATTGTAGTGCCGCGAAAGTATCGTCTGGAACAGAAGATGTTCCATGTCGAGCGCAATGCCGATATCGAACGTCTCGGCGATAAGCCGCATCTCCTTGGACGCGCGGGGGAATTCCCCCTTCTCGATTATCTTCGGGATAAGCCCGAGCTCGGAAGAAGGACCCGATGCGTCCTCCCGGACATAGCCCATGGCGCGGAAATGATCGGTGTATTTCTTCGTCACGTAGATGTAATCGAGCGCGAGGTTCTTGATGAGGAGCTTTATCTTGTGTTGATAGCAGAACTGCGAGATATTGAACATATACTCGAAGAGCGTCTCGATGCCGTCCTTGTAGAGCGAGCGGTCGTACGCCGCGCAGAGGAAGCGCTCCTTCTCGTTCTTCGGGTCGAGCCGCAGGCGAATATGCTCCTCAACGCTCATCTCCGATATTTCGCGGCCGAAACCGTAGAGCGAACCGAAATGGTACGACAGGCTTTCCACCTTCACGCCGCGCTGGAGGAAGATGAATATCTTCTGCAGATTGCGCCCGACATTGATGTCGTTCGTCGCATGGAGAAAGGTGAGGTCGTGTATGCAGAGCGCCGCATCGTATTTGAGGAAATAGTCGGCGGCGACGAATATCTCCTGCATCTCGACGTCGCGCGGAAGATAAATGAGGAACGTTTTTCGTCCGAGGTTCACATGGTACTGAAGTTCGTCCGGAAAGAACCGGCGTTTTTCATTGAATACACGGCAGATGTGATATTGCTTCATACCCGGTGCATCACCGTTTCATGCCTATCTGCGTGATGAGGATGACGCCGAGCGCAATGAGCGCAATGCCGAGGAGCGGTATGAACGAGTGCAGGAAGACGGAGAGGATGACGACAATGCCCGCCCCGATGAGCGATATCCCGAGAATACTCTTCCCCTTCCCCGCAGCGCTCGGCGGAGGCTCGTTCGCGTTCGCCTTCGCTTTCTTCGGCGCCGAAGCGCCCGTGACCGACCCTGCGGCGGCTATGGGCATTATCACCCAAAGCACGACATAGAGCAGAAATCCGAAACCCACGGAAAGCGCGAACACGACGAAAATGATGCGCACCACCGTCACATCGATGGAGGTCGAATCGGCTATGCCGGCGCAGACGCCCGCGATGAGCTTTTTATCAAGATTGCGTTCAAGCTGTTTCATCTCGTCCCTCCGTCCGGTCACACCTGATTATAAAAGGAATCGCCCCGTTGTCAAGGATTTTCGGCTCATCCTGCCGCATCTATGATCCACGGACGTGATCCGTTACCGCCATCTCCCAAAGAGCTCGAGCGCGACGGGGCCGAGGGAAGGCAGCTATCCGCAATTTCATACGGCGACACACGCCCGATCAACGACGTCGACGATCCGTCCGCCCGCGCAGCCGATCGCCGCATAGAAATCGACATCATGCGCGAAAACGAGTAACGCAAGTCAGTACGACCACCAGACATTATTATTGGTATACGGCGAAGAACCGTTCGCGCCGCCTATCATCCACACCTTATCGTTGAACATGAGCGATGATTGCCGCGAGAAATTCGTAGTGAACGGGCTTTGCACCTGCCGCCATGACCCAGTGGCGGAGGGGTCGGGCGTGTACCAGATATCCTTTACCGGAGCGCTTGCATTCGTTTCCCCGCCGATAACGACGATACGATTATTGATGACCACAACGGCAGGATATGACCGTGCGAACGGCATGGGTGGCGCGGCCGTCCAGTTCACGCCGTCCGTCGACCAATAGATATCGCTGAAATAGGGCGGACTCGAGTCACAACCACCCACTATCCATATTTTATCGTCCCAGACAAATGCACGATGTCCGGCACGGGGAAGAAATGACGCGGAAGCGGTGACGAGATTCCAGTTCGTTCCGTCGGATGTCGCCCAGACGTCATTCGTGCGAAGCGGCGATGCTCCGGTATCCCCTCCGATCATCCACAGTTTATTCTTATAGACGACTACGGCATGACCGTAGCGTTTGTTATCCGGCACCGGGGAGAATGAACCCCATCCCCCGCCGGTGCTGTAAAGCATTATATTCGTCCGCGAGCCGCTGCCGTAACTGCCATGAACGACCCATACTGCCCCCCTGAACACGACTGCCGCATGAAGCCACAGTGTGGTGGGGAGATTATTGCCGGAGATCCATGAGGGGCCACCGCTGCTTCTGCGGACTTCGTTCATTGCATTCGCGGCGTTTGAACTGCCGCCGATGACCCAGATCTCATTTTTATACGAAACGGCCGCGTGCCCTGCGCCGATATGTACCGGCGAAGGGGATGTCGGCATGAGCGTCCAATGCGATGCGGGGATATAATTTGTCGATCCCGGATCGATCGGATTGGTGCGCCCGTGATCCGTATACATGCAGCCAGTCTGCAGAAGGACCACGATGACGGCGATGGCAAATGCACGCATGGCATTATCCTACAGAAATGATATGCATTCGGGCAAGTATAACAAATATTCGACTGCGTGTCAAAGCAGGTATCGTGCAGCGTGTGTGACCTTGTTTTGCAGAAAAAAAGGAAAGGAGTTTTCATTTACCGCCATCGCCGCCTCAGTTACCGCTCAGTATACGCTTTACGGTTCACTGCTCGTCACTACGGAGCAACCCGTTTTCACCTTATCGAAATGCCAGGTAGATATCCCGGCGGATGCCAGCGACAAGATCATCATCGAATGCCAACTCGATGGCAGCATGAGCCGGGCATGGTTCGATGATCTCAGCCTCAAGCCAACGGGAGAATAGTCAGGTGTCCAAGCAGACCTGAGCGGGACGATTTGGCTCCGAAGCCCTGCTTGACACCAATGAGACGGCGCTCAATACGGTGCAGGTTTCCGGCCATGCAAACCGCGACCTGCAACGTGCCGACATTATCAAGGATAATTTCTTACGCATGCAGGCAAATGACAGCCAGTGGGGCGGGATATTGACGGTTTACACTGACGGGAATATACTGTCAGGAAGGATAGTTGCTTCGGGTAAAATGCACTATTTTATTCAGCAGTAAAAAAAGGAGCTTCACAGCATGGACACAATGAAAGCGATCCACTGCACCAAGTACGGCCCGGCAGAAGTGCTTAAAGTCATTGAAACTAAAAAGCCGGTGCCCAAAAGCAATGAAGTACTCATTAAGATCTACGCGACATCGGTCACCAACAGCGACCTGTTCATTCGAAGCTCCAAGGTGGCGTTTGCGTTGATGATCCCCTTTCGCTTGATGATCGGCATCCAAAGGCCCCGCAACCCGATCATTGGCGAGGTCTTTTCCGGAGAGATAGAATCTGCAGGTACAGACATCGCACGTTTTAAGCCCGGTGATCAGGTATATGGTCTTACCGGCATGTCACTCGGCGGCTATGCGGATTATAAATGCATGAAGGAGACAGATTCCAAACAGGGCTGTCTTGCACTCATGCCTCGCACCATCTCCTTCGAGGATGCAACAGCAGCCGCATACGGAGGTTTGCTGGCATTCCAATTCGGCGAGAAAGGAAATATACAGAAGGGCCAGAAGGTGCTCATATATGGAGCTTCTGGCACATCCGGTACCATTGCGATACAGTTCGCCAAGCATCGCGGCGCAGAGGTGACAGCGGTATGCAGTGCGGCTCATTTTGATCTGGTGCGATCGCTGGGGGCCGACAAGGTGCTCGACTACACGAGTACTGTGTCCCTTGCCAAGATCGAAAAGTACGATTTCATGCTTGATGCGGTCGGGAAGAGAAGAACGTCAGCGCTGAGAAAAGCATGTGAAAGAGCGGTTGCCAAAAGCGGCATCTATGCATCCATTGATGATGAGGCTTTGCTCCTAGATTCACCCCGCCTTGACAGGGTCAGAGCACTCGTCGAAGCAGGGCACATTCGTCCTGTAACGGACAGGTGCTATCCATTCGAGCAGATCGTGGAAGCCCACAGATATGTGGAAACAGGCCACAAGAAAGGGAATGTTGCGATCACCGTTAATCAGAAAAGCCATACAACCTGAACAAAAAGGAAAGGAGTTTTCATTTACCACCATCGCCGTCTCAGTTACCGCTCAGTATACCACCCGCCGATATCCTGTCAAATCCAACCCCGTCTCAGCGGTGTCGCATCGCCAGCCCCAGTCGATCCGTGATCCTACCCCGCCAAACCCCATCGAGTAGCGTCATTCCGCCCGAATTCACCGATATTTTCTTTCCCGCACATTTATTTGAGCGTTACTGCGCTCAAATAAATGTGGGCGGAAGAAACCATACTGTTCGCCGTAGACGATATTATACTCTTCACATAACGCGTCGTAATGCGCTTCCATGACCTTATAGAGAGCGGATCGCTCCGGGCGACGTTATCGGCATACCCCTTGCTGCATATAATATAAAACACGGAATAAATCAATAATCAGCCTGAAAGTATTTGTGCATACCGACATGTTCTCCCCTCTCTCACTTCCCTGTGAGAGAGGGGAGAGGCAAATATATTTTCTTCTGCACAACGCTTTATTAGCCGAGGGGTGAGTGTTTGTTTCGCGGAGAAGAAACCTTTTTCTTAAATGAACTCCCTCGTTCGTCCGCCTCTGCGAGCTCCGTGAACTCCGTGAGAAACATTCTTAATTCTTATTTGTTTGGAACACCGGAATTACAGTTCGGCTTATACGGAATAACCCTGAGTACACGTGAAGATATGCCCGGAGCACCGGAATATATTTTCAGCGCATTCGAAGATGTTGTGGGAACACTCGAAGCTACTCCGGTACGCAGGAATAGACCTCAGTGACGCGGGAAGCAGTGTCGGGCGCATACCGGACGACCTTCGGCGCATGGGAGGTTTTCAGGCGTCAATGCTTTCGGGCGCTCACCGCATACACCGCGGCGATCTCATCATACGCCTTCGCGCTTTTCGATGCCACACCCGCATAGGCCGCTATCGTCCGGCGGACAATGAGCGTGAGCGCCGGCGGTACATCCGTAAACGTTACCGCATCCGCTATCGGCGAGCGGATGAGCCCGGAGAACGCACGCTGTACTGCCGGCGGGAACGCGACCTTCCGCTCAACGGGGTCAGCACATCGCGCACACACATAACCGCCGCGTACGATGGAGTAAAAACCATCGGCATACGGGGAATCACAGACGACACAGCCGTCGAGCTTCGGCAGAACGCCGGAAATGTAGAGGAGCTTCACTGTTGACGACAGAAGCAATGCGTCCGTCGCATCAGTTTCGTCCGCTGCCGCTTCAAAAGCGGAGAGCGCCGCATCGACGAGGGGGAGCATGCGCTCTTCATCCGTACTCTTGACCGCTTTCACGAGCGAGAAGAAGTACGACACCGCGGAAAGCTTGAGTGCTGATCCATGTATCGACGGATGATCGCGCGTTATCGATGCGCTTGAAAGGGTATAGAGGTCCTCGCGCCCCGGTACGACGACAAGCGACAGGAGCGCCACCCGTGAAAGTTCAGCGCCGGCACCGTCCTTCTTCGCGCTCCTGCAGAGCACGCTCATCGTTCCGCGATCAGTGACAGCTTCGGCGATGATACTCGAGCTTTTATACGGATGACGGTCGATGATGACACCCGTGAGACGAAGCGGCGTACGCATGATCATGTCGCAGCATCAAAAAAACGCTCGCCGACCATGACCCTGCCGGCGAGCTTCGTCAGGAGCTTCGCGACCATATCCCGTTCTATTTTTTCCATCGCATCCTCGTCCTTGCCCATGAGGGGTATGGTCCCGGCGGCATACGCGCCGTGCCCGCCGCCGCTCCCGTACTTCGCCGTCAGCGATTTGATGATCTCTCCCGCATTGCGCCGCACCTTTTTACTCCTGAGCGAAAGTATGAGATGCTCATTGCTCCTGCCGGAAACAAGCACCCAGTTCACCTTTTCGCAGCGCAGGAAAAAATCCGCTATGAGCGATGCATAGTCGGGCGCGGGTATCGAATGCAGATGCACGATGACGATATTCTCGTAGCGCATCGCATTGGAAAGGCCTTTGAATATCTCGCGGTAGTATTCGAGGGGGAGCGGCGCGTTCTCAATGACCGCAATGCGGCGATGGTCCATGCGCTTCACCAGCGCCTGATGCGCCGCGATATCGGCGTTCGTCACGCCGCGGCTCAGATCGGCCGTGTCGGTCTTGATGCCGTAGAAGAGCGCGGTGGCGGCGTTCTTCGTGACAGGCACCTCGAACGCAGTGAGATATTCGTATATTATCGTCGCGGTCGAACCGAAGGACGGACGAATATCGTGATAGGGTACGCCGTACGTCTTCGCCCTGAGCGGGTGATGATCGATGACGATGCGCGGCATCATTTTCTTCGGGAGGGGGTAGTTCGAATTGGGGTGCTGTGCGTCAACGAGAATGATGGTATCGCGCGCCGTTATGTCCGCGTTGCGCATATCGGTAAGCTTGATGCGGCAGGCCTCGATGAGCGAACGGTTCTCAGCACGCCCTATGCTCCCGCTCTGCACGATGATCGAGGTGCGCCGCACGAGGTGCCGTACGAGGGAAAGCATGCCGTACGATGAGGCGATGGCATCGGGGTCAGGGTTGGAATGCGTAGTGATGACGATGCGGCTGCTTTTTTCCAGTATGCTTCGGAAGAGTTCGCGATCTTCTGCCTGAGCGAGGTCCATTGTCCTTAAAAAATGAAGCCGATTATCCGGTAACCGCCCTTAAAGGACACTATCTCGACCTCGGCGCGTTTGCTTTTTTTCGCCGCACCCGCAGGGGCCGCTTTCGCCGCATCCTGATAGCTCATATTGACCTGAAGGAAATAGACGGGAATGGAGTCCGAATCCTTCATTTCTATCTCGTCAAGGCTTATCTCGCTGCCCACCGTATACGAGATGACGGCGTACGCCTTCTGCGTGTTCGCTCCGGTGAAATAGGAGATGTTGTTCCCCGTCGTTTTCATGATGTAATCGACGGCGGATATCTTCGCCTCAAGCAGGTCATCGATCATTTTTTTCAGGTCCTGCGCGGCGATGCTCTTTATCTGCACATCGGGATGCAGGAGAGCGGTTATCTCCGCGGATGCACCGCGCTTAAGCGCCCCGAAGAACGTATCGGCGAGCGACACTATCTTTTTCTGGTCATCCGCCGACATCTCCGCCTTGTTCTGGCTGAAGAGGGCTGAGGTGAGCGCGCCGAAAAGGGCGATCCCTGCGATTAAAAGCCGCACTTTCATAGGTAACATCAGCATATCACTTTTTGCCCTGAATTGCAAGGATGGTCGTTTCATGGTATCATATCCGTTCGGAGGATACCGCATGATCGACGTACGCCTGCTTAGGGAAAATATCGGCATTATCGAGGGAAATCTCAAGCGCCGCCGCTCCACCGTGGACCTCACCCCACTCGTGCGCCTTGAGGAAAAACGCCGTACCGTGCTGAAAGCGGTGGAAGCCCTCCGTGCCGTCCGCAATGAGAATTCGAAGAAGGTCGGAACGCTCGTGAAGACGGGCGATACGGCCGGTGCGGAGCGCATCAAGATCGAGATGAGAACGGTCAATGCCGACCTGGAGACGAAGGAAAAAGAGCTCGAAACGCTCGCCGCCGATACCGAACGCGAACTCATGCTCCTCCCGAACATACTGCTCGATGATGTCCCCGACGGCGCCGACGATACCGCGGGGCGCGAGATAAAGCGCGTGGGCACACCGCGTGTCTTCGATTTCCCGATCAAGGACCATGTCGATATCGGCACCGCGCTCGGCATACTCGATCTTGAGCGGGCGGCGAAGATAGCCTCGGCGCGCTTCTCGATACTCAAGGGAATGGGCGCCAAGCTCGAGCGCTCGCTCATGAATTTCATGCTCGATGTGCACACGAAGGAACACGGCTACACGGAATACATGCCCCCGCTCATGGTCAACCGCGACTCGATGACCGGCACGGGGCAGCTCCCGAAATTCGAGGAAGACCTCTTCCGCACGACGAATGATCCGCCGTATTATCTCATACCGACGGCGGAAGTGCCGCTCACCAATATCCCGCGCGATGAGATACTCTCCGAGGCCGACCTCCCGATGTATCTCACCGCATACACGCCGTGCTTCCGCGCGGAAGCGGGCGCGTACGGCAAGGACACACGCGGCATCATACGCCAGCATCAATTCGATAAAGTGGAGCTCGTGAAGATAGTCGTTCCGGAAAAAAGCCCCGAGGAACATGAAAAGCTCCTCGCGGACGCCGAAGACATCCTCAAGCGGCTCGATCTCCCCTATCGGGTCGTAACGCTCTCGAGCGGCGACACGGGATTCGCATCGGCAAAGACGTATGACATCGAAGTGTGGCTCCCCTCGCAGAACAAATACCGCGAGATATCGAGCTGCTCGACGTGCACCGATTTCCAGGCACGCCGCGCGCACATACGCTTCAAGCGCGGCGGGAAAACGGAGATAGCGCATACGATGAACGGCTCGGGACTGGCCATCGGCCGGACGTGGATCGCCATCATTGAGAATTATCAGAATGCCGACGGAAGCGTCACGATACCCGACGTGCTCCGTCCCTCTATGGGTGCGGACAGGATCGGCTGATGAACTATACCGCTATCGCCATTATTTTCGGCGCAGCCTTAGCGCTTTCCATCGCGCTCTTCCCCGTCGCACGCATGCTCGCACGCATCTTTCATATGATCGATGTGCCCGACGGCGAACGGAAGATCCATGTGCGCCCCGTGCCGTATCTCGGCAGCATCATGATCTTCGCCGGTTTCGCGCTCGGGCTGTATCTGTACGGAAGATATTTTGAGGGCGCGCTCCACTTCCTGCATTCGACGCGTTTCGGCATCGTCATCTCGCTCATCGCGATGTACATCCTCGGCCTTGCCGACGACAAATTCGATATGCCCGCGCTCTTGAAATTCTTCCTGCAGATAGCCGTCGCCTGCATACCGCTCCTGTTCGGCATATCCGTTGACCGTCTTGCCAATCCGTTCGGCGGCGTCGTCATGCTCCCTCCCGTCGTATCATGGATAGTCACCGTGTTCTGGCTGGTAGCGCTCTCCAATGCGATGAACCTCATCGACGGCATGGACGGCCTTTCGGCGGGTGTCACCGTCATCTCCGTGTCGTTCATCATGGTGATATCCGCTCTCACCGGGAGCAATGTCATCTATCCCATGGCGGCGCTCCTCGGCGGCGTGCTCGGCTATCTCATCTTCAATGTGCCCCCCGCAAAAATATTCATGGGCGATTCGGGCGCGCTTTTCATCGGCTATGCCATCGGCATATTGTCGCTCGTGTCGAACATCAAATCGAGCTTCGCCATAACGCTCATGCTTCCGGTAGTGCTCCTCCTCATACCGATACTCGATACGCTCCTGTCGATCATCCGGCGCGTCAAGGACCAGCAGCGCGTGTTCGGCGCGGACAAGCGGCATCTGCATCATCGCCTCCTTGCGCTCACCGGCAATCGCCCCTGGCGTGTGCTCGGCATCATGTACGCGGCATGCATACTCCTCGGATTATTCTCGCTTATCGCCTTCCTCATGCCGCGTGAATTCACACCGCTTCTCCTTTTCATTCTCTGCGAGAACATCATATTCGCCGTCGTGCTCCTCAATCTTTTTGAGAAAAGCAGGGATACCTACACACGGATGAAGCAGTACGTGAAAGATACGGTTTTCGGAAAAGACATCGGAGGGAATGATGCCGCGGCACAACCGAAGCGCAAAAAGAAGGGCCGATAAACTTTCGCTCCTCGGCTCGAATCGGACCGTCTATCCGTCCAAGCCCGAGGATGCTCGGCTGGAAACGTTCGCCAATCCGAACTCACGCGATTACACGATACGTATGGATACGGAGGAGTTCACCTCGCTCTGTCCTATCACCGGCCAGCCTGACTTCGCGAAACTGACCATCACCTATATCCCGCGGGAACGGTGCATAGAATCGAAATCGCTGAAACTCTATCTTTTCTCGTTCAGGAACACCGGCATGTTCTTCGAGGCAGTGACCAACCGCATACTCGACGACCTCGTGCGCGCCCTTCAGCCGAAGTGGATGGAGATAGAAGGACGCTTCAACCGCCGCGGCGGCATCGATTTCACCGTTACAGCGACCCATGGAACTCGCTAAGCCGTCGCTTTCCATCTGCGCGGTGGACATCGGCAATCGCTCCGACAACACCGCGCGCGTCATTGAAACTCTCAGGGCGGCGGATATCGTCTTCGTCGAAAGTTTCCGCGAAGGGAGCACGCTCCTCAAGCATTTCGATATGAAGAAAGAGATGCTCGAAGTAAGCGAACATACAACGGCAGCCGAGATAGCATCGTATGCCGAACGTATCGCCGTTGAAAAGCTCGCAGCGGCGCTCATATCGGACTGCGGGACACCGCTCATCGAAGACCCGGGCCGCACGCTCGTCGCCGCCGCACGTGAACTCGGGATACCGGTGCTTCCCGTACCCGGAGTATCATCGATAACCGCCGCGCTCATGACAGCGCCGTTCCCGGTAAAGAAATTCTTCTACGCAGGGCTGCTCCCGCGGGAAAGAAAAGAACGGGATATCGAATTGAGAAAACTCGCTTCGCTCCCCTACCCTGTCGTCATACTCGATGCGCCGTACCGATTCAACGACGTGCTCGCCGCGGTCGCCCGCGCGTTCGGGAATTCGCGCGATACGCTCATCGGATACGATCTTACCATGGAGAGTGAAACGGTTTTTACGGGGACGCTGGGTGAAGCGCTCGCTGCGTATGGAGGGACGAAGATGAAGGACAGGGAATTCGTTATTGTTGTGAATGGGGGAGAATAGCCCCTATCCCCGCCTGCTCCTTTCTCCCGAAGATCGGTTACAAGGGCAAGGGACGGGAATAACTGTCCGGCATAAACGCAGCAAGGCGTGAGGCATCGCAAGCCTTGGATCTCCATGCGCGACCGCATCGACATTCCAAAGACCGCGGAACGCGGTATGACGTCAGCGCGATCCGTGCAATGGCTGGAAATGTCTTTGGCCATCGCGATCCCCAGCTCTAATGATCCCTATGCCACAGAAGCTCGTCAAGCACCGTACGCGCTGCACGGATGGTCGGCTGAATGCCGAGTGAACTTTCACTGTATTCACGCACGCCGAAGGTCAGCGACGCACCGAGCATGGGCGCTACAAAACGCTGAAGACGGCCGTACCTTCCGTTGCACAGGTGGACGAATGGCACCTTCAATCCCTTTTTCAAGAGCACCGTTGCCCGCTGCGATTCGATGAATTCATCTTCGGTGTCCGCCGTTACGACGATCTTGACGATATCCGCGCCGCGTTCCTGCATGCGCTGCAGGTGCTCAAGCGTTTCCTCCGCCGAGATCGGGATCGGCATGTGCGAAGACATCAGTACCTCTGCACCCATGCTATGGATCTCTCGTATCAGTTTCATCTGCTTTTCCACGGCTTGCGGATCGCGCGTCAGCTCCCGCGGCGAGGGATCGAACATATCCCCCATTACATCGCAGCCCGCCGCGCCGGCATCAAGCGCCTTCATCATTTCCTCCGCACGCTGTTCATCGGTAAAAACATCCATTGACATGCGGTTCGCCCGGTACACCAGCGGCATCACGGGACGGCCCGTGCTTTTTATTATCTGCCCAAGGATTTCACGCGTCCTGTGCTCCGGCGGAATCCGCGAAAGATCCAGCATGAATGCCTGTGCCCCCTCATGCTCCGCATTGCGGATATTCGCCATGCATGCATTCGGTGTTACTTCTTCAACGATAGCCGCAAGATACGGCTGGATAAGCTTTACAAATGATGGTCTCATGCAAGCATCCTCCTTCATAAGCCTTTTGGTCCCAGTACACGGCCGCCGTCGATAAGATAATCAGCGCCTGTTATGAACGCAGCTTCGTCCGACGACAGGAACGCGACCAATGCAGCGACCTCATCAGGCGTCCCGCAGCGTCCAAGCCAGGTGCCGTTGGTGGGCGGCGGCTTCGGCGCGTAGTCGATATTTCCCGGCGCGACACTGTTCACGTTTATATTGAATGGTCCGAGCTCCATCGCAAGTGTTTTCGTGAAGGCTTCGATCGCACCTTTCGTCGCGGAGTAGATAGCCCGTTTCGGGAGCCCGACTTTCGAGGCGATCGAAGTGAAGTTCACGATCTTGCCGTATTTTCTTTCGATCATATGCGGGACAACACAATGCGTGAGGTTCAAGGTGCCGTTGACGTTCAGATCGAATACCCATTGCCAGGCGCCTGCCGCCATATCCTTGAAATCGATGCCTGTCTGAAAACCGCCGCCAGCGCAGTTGATAAGTATATCGATCTTTCCGAAGTCGGCGATTATCTTTTCTACGGCTGCTTTGACCTCATCGGCTTTCGTAATATCGACGACGAGTTCAAACACGGTCCCGCCGGCTTTGCGTATCGCTCCGGACGTCTCACCCAGATTCAACTTATGTATGTCAAGCGCGGCAACGTGCGCTCCCTCTTTGGCGAACCGCTCTGCGATCGCCCTGCCGATGCCATGTCCGGCACCGGTCACTGCCGCAGTCTTTCCTTCAAATCTCATCGCTTCCTCCGGAAGTTGTATCAATCCATACCGCTGCAGCTGCGTCCGCCGTCGAATTAGGGTATCTTGGGTTCGAAGGCCACATCGTCCACAAGCACATCACCTGCCCCGGAGGCGATGCCCCAGCAGATGGCCAGTGGGAGGATGTTCTTGGCTGGCAGTGTCACCTCCATTGAAAGGCGGCGAAAGTCGGCTCCTGCGTCCTCCATTATTTTCTGTGGATATTCTTTGGTGTCCCGATTGCCGAGGAACAGGTAGGGTTTAGCGTCACCCGAAAGGCGGCGAAAGTAGCCGCTCAGCACATATGTTCCGGCCTTAGGCACCGAGGTTTCCTGCAAGATTACCACTCGTCCTTTACCTGAGGAATGAACCTGCATGGCGTAGGAACCGTTACGGGCTTTGCCGGTCAGACGAATCCAACCTTCCGGATCATAGGTTTTTTCGTGGAGGATGAAATGCCGCGCCTTTCCCGTTTCGATGCCGGCCATTGCCACATCGCCATCAACCTCCTCAAATTGCCCATTGACCATCAGGTTCATCCGCGATTTGGCGATGATCTTGCGTACCTTTACGGAAGTGTCCGATACCACATAGGCTACATTGGTGATCAGCAGACGGACACCGCCTTCCTCGGCGGTCACGGGTACAGGGTGGCCAAAGAGATCCCGGATGCGTTTCGGCGTTTCCGCCAGATACACCTCATTAGCCGTGGTTTCCGATCCAAGAACGGTGAGCATCGTACCGTCTGTTCGGCGGAACTGGTGACGCAAGTCGAAAAGGGTGTCGCCCACGAAGCTGATACGTCCGGCGAATGTTTCGCACGGATACATTTCATTCTGGAAGACACCGATTACATATTGATCCAGGTTGGGAGAGAGGGTGATACGGTCAAAGAATACTCCTATCACACCCATGTTGAAAAAGCGGGAGTATCCCGCCTCGGCGAAGAAAATCGGCCAAGCCACATCTAAGTACACTCGTTTTTTCTGATCCGTCATCGTGAACCACATATGCTCGGTCTGCCAAATGGGCGCCCCTGGCTTGGCCGCCATGAATGGTTTCACGAAGGGGGCGGCACCCTCCACTCCGCTATAGCCGTGCACGTTGTATATGTCGCAGAATGCGGCGCCCCCCAAGCGGATAAAATCCACCGGCAGGGATTTATCTGCATCGGCGGAAAAGCCGCTGCTGGTCACCATGCAGTCGGAATCGGCGGCCTTAGCTTCCTGGAATGCGATCTTTTGCAATTCCAGATATTCCTCGGTGGTAGCGCCGGCTAAGGCGCAAGGGAAGGAAGGAGGACGGAAATTGATCTCGTTGTATATCTCCCAGTATTTCACCCGCCCCTTGAAATGCCTCACGGTTTCGCGGACATAACGAGCCCAGGCGGTCATGCTGGCCGGTTTCCAGTGCGAAGGAAGCGGGCAATAAAAACCTTTCTTCGCCTTGTGCTCCTCTCCTGGATCGGCGGCTGCCCAGCGAGAGGGATACCCGAGGACGCCCAGGACCTCCATGCCGGCAGACTGGCATTCCCGCACATAAGCATCGGCCTCCTTCCAATTGAACTCTCCCTCCACCGGCTCCACTTTCCACCAGAGAAACACATTTCCTCCGGCCCAAGCGCGACTGGTGCGGCTGTCTATCTTGGCCCACACCTCGGGTGCGAAATGGTTCTCATGATGTACTCCGTAAAAGCGGGACATTGCACCTTCTTTTTCTTTCCGGTCTCTTGGAAACACCGCTGTCTGGCTGACTCCGTTGATGTCGGGGACGCCTTCGCCGCGGATGCGGTAGGTTATGGTGTAATAGCTCTGATTTTCCAGTCCCGTGAGAGGCAGTTCGTGAACTTGGGCGCTGGTGTCAGTCGGCAGGTCAATCGTGAAATGACTGGATTTTGGTTCCATTCCGGAAAGAGACGTGACGCTCAAATCGATCTGGACGGTTTTGGGAGCGGCCGAACGGTTGACTGCTACCACCGGGAAAACCGGCCGTTCGCCCACGATGTCGCATTGCTTCTCCGGACGGAACACCGGTTTGATCAGTGCTACAGCCTTTTCAGTATGCCACGCCGTATGGAAAAGCTGTGATGGCTTGGAGAGGTCGTTGGCGACGAGGGATGTGTTGTCGTCACGGACGAATGCGGACTCGGGATCGGACGCTAATTGTCCGCCGGCCCGCTCGATGGTGGAGACGCGAACCGCCTGAGGGTTCCATGGACTGTACCGGGGCATACGCAGATGGTCTGGCCAGACGCTCTCGGGCGGGGTGTCCTTCATGGGTGTGCGCGCCGCCTGTTCGCCATTGACATATAAGGTAAGAGCGGAGCCCCAGGAGATGGCGAGATTGATTTTTTTTCCCGGCTCAACCCGCAAGTCAGGTATGTTGGCGTAGTAGGTGCTCTCGCCCGTCCGCATTACCGCGGTGATTCCTTTGCCTGGAAGCGGGATAGACGTTAATCCTAGCAAAGAGACCCCACTTTTTTTCAAGGTACTCCCTGGGGGTATGTCAAGAACATATTCCCAGGAGTTACCGAACTCGCTGATGGGCTTGTCGACGCGCATCGTGATCTCGATGGTCCCGGCATCAGGACGGATCACCCCGGGAAGCCATGCTCGCCAAAAGCTTTCATTTTTCGTGAGATAGGGAATCTCGGACACCGGAGCGGCAACCACGGAATTTACCAAGATGGCTGCCGCGCACAGGCTCACGATGCGGGTGTAAAGGTTCATTGAAGTCCTCCGTTTCGAAAAGTGGTATTTAATTATTTACCGATATTGTCATTCTCGGATCCTCTTTTCACCGCCGCATAGTCCATATCCAGGAGAAGGGCTTTTGTACTCTCCTCCCTTGAGTGTCAGAACGACTTTGCCCAGGTTCCGCTGTTTTTCAAGAACCCCGTGCGCCTCTTCCGCCCTAGTCATAGGGAGCGTCATATGGACGATAGACTTGAATTCGCCCGAGGAGAATTTGCCCCAAAGTTTCGTCTCAAGTTCGGAGAGAATATTCGCCTTCATCTCCGCTGTACGACTGCGGAGCGTACTGCCGATAATCCGTATTCCGCGCTTGAAAAGATCGGTCATATTCAGTTCGCTCATCGGCCCGCCGAGCGTCGCGATGACTATCCAACGCCCGCCGCGCGCCATCGTTCCCAGACAGGCGCCGAGATCCGCCCCCGCGACACAATCCATGGCGATATCGACCGGGTGCTGCGCCAGTACCTGCGCGATAGTCTCTTTCTTTCGGTTGATGATAACGTCAGCCCCTAATTCGCGGACAAAGTTCGCTTTCTCTTCAGAACCGACCGTGGTCACGACTTTTGCACCTAGCGCTTTCGCCAACTGAATCGCCGCCATCCCGAGCCCGCTCGCACCGGCCGGTATGAACACGGTATCTCCTGCTTTCATGCCACCTTCGATGCACAAATTCAAATATGATGTAGCGAACGCTTCCGGTATTGCAGCAGCTTCGGCCATTGACAAACCCTGTGGGACCGGCAGGGCCATGTCAGCAGGAACGGCGACCTTCTCAGCGTACCCGCCCCCGCCTAAAAGCGCACACACCTTGTCTCCCGGTTTCCAGCGGCAGCCTGCCGGTGCTTTACTCACCATACCGGCAACTTCGAGCCCCATCCATGGAGGCCATCCGGGGGGTGATGGATAATCGCCGGACCGTTGCATGAGATCGGCGCGATTGAGAGCAACGGCGTGAATATCGATGAGTATCTCATTACTTTTCGGCTCAGGATCAGGGACATCCGTCCACACCAGCGATTTTTTTTCATCAACGAGCATTGCCTTCATTGCATCACTCCCATTTCATATATCCGGAAGCGGCTAAGACCACCTCCTCTACCAGCATATCATGTCCATAGGTGTAAGGGTTTTTCATTTCACCGTTGATGATCTTAGCGAACTCGGAGAACTGATCTTGATAGCGGTCGGTATGTACCCCGAGATCTATGGTATGTGTCCCTGCCGGATATTCCCCGCGGCCTTCACTGAGCGTCAAACGCATCGTCAGCGGTTTGCCGTCGAAACGCTCGAGCGGGCAAAGATCGATAGTCCCTTTGGTGCCGCAGACCTTCAACCGCCTGTTGTTCGAGCCATCGACCTCCATACTGCATGCACGCAATGTCACTGTTGCGTGCGGATAGTCAAGTATCGCAAGACAATTATTCTTTATATCACCGGCAAGTCCAAGAGTTGTCTTTAGTATTGGGGTGATCTTTCCCGGCCGCCCCAGCATAGCGACTATCAGATCGATGAAGTGGCATCCCAGATTGAACATGATGCCGCCGCGGAAATTACCAAGATACTGCTGATATGCATCACCGCCGTAATTATGGCTCATGCCCGCCTGCACCTCGAAGATATCGCCAAGCCACTTTTCCCGGACCGCCTTGAGGCATAATTGCATGGCAGGATTGTTCCGGAACATATATCCCATCTGGAACGGAAGATTTTTTTCTCTGCAGCCCTTGATCAGCTGACCGAACAGCTTCAGGTCTTCGCCGCCGGGTTTATCCATATGTATCGCCAGGTTGTGTTCCATGCAGCGTATGGCGGTGGGGACCAGATCTCCATTCGGTGTCTCAACGGTCACAGCCTGAAGCCCGGGATATTTGAACAACTCATCTTCCGTCATCCACGGCAGCCCCTCATAAGGTGCGAGATCAGAACCGGCGAATTTTGCGGATGGTGACGTTCTATCATCAACGACGCCCACCACTTCGAATATATCAGGCATTCTGCGCAGGCTCGCGATCTTGACCGCATGCTCATGGCAGACGCCGAGCTGTCCGATCTTTATTTTTTTCATATTCTTCTTCAATCCTGTAGTATTACGGATTCATTATCCGTGTCGTCTCACGTAGTCGTCCATTTCCTTCCCGATGCCGCTTGCGTCCTGCCAGACCATGTCTTTTGGCAACGCGGACAGTTCTTTTTCAAGTCCTTTGCGGAGCGGCATCAGCTCTTCCTGCACAAGCCCGGTGATCTTTAATATTTTTGAGTTATCGACAACACGCTCAAATAATCTGTCGTATTGCAGCTGGTATCGAGCATAGTGCGAACCGCCCATGATCTTCAAGTAGTCTTCAGTGTCGGCAGGCACATAGTGCAGGCCGATGATCTCCTTATAGTACTCAGCGATCTCACCCCAGCTGCGATGTTCAGCGGTGGCCAGGGTAAAGCGTTCGCGCAAGGCCGCGGGGTTGCAAAGGAGCCGTGCGATCATCTTTGCCACATCGCCCGCCCAGCTCATGGTCGCCTGCACCGAAAGCGCCTCGCGCGGGATAACGATCGGCAAGCCTTTCATCGCGCGGGCCACGACCACATGCGCCTCAAGCGTCGTCAGCTGAAAACGCCTTTTCGAATAGGTTATGGCCGGCCTTATGATCGTCCAGTTATCGAACGTCGAACTTTGAAGGATGTCCTCCTCGCGCGCCTTGTATAGGGAGTAATCCTCGGTTGCCAGGAATTCCTTGTCTTTCGATGTATCAAGCAGCCGAGGCGACTCTTCAGTAATTGGGACCGTCTCGTTATACACGCGATAGGAAGAGAGGAATAGGTAGTGCGCCGTGCTTTGCAGCAGGAGCTCGTGCTTCCCCCTGAACTCCTCCGTCCCGTAGATCATAAAGTCGACGATGGCGTCGAATTTCCCTTTCAAGAGTTCTTTCATGATCTCACTGTTTTTTGCGTCGGCCTTGACATAGGATACTTTTGGGTCGCTGGATACGGCATCATCGGCGGAAACCACCTTGACTTCGTATCCCATGGCCGCGAGTTCTGGCACCAGATACACGCCCATCGCCCCGGTACCGCCAAGTACCAGCACCGTGCGGTCTGTTAAAATTTTTGCCTCACTATTGTTTTCTTGCGCTTGTAACATGGTAGAGCCTTCCTTTATCCTATCTTTGCCCAATCAAAAACAATTCCCAACGGCGGATCTTTTTTCTCCGCAAGGCGGGCATAGACAGCCGGCGCATCCAATGGTGAAACGATCTCGGAGATGAGCGGTCTCGTCTGCATCTTCTTTGCCGCAACAAGCTTCAGGAACGTACGGTAATCGTCATGCTCCGTCCAATGTCCGGGAGAAGATTCCATCTGCGCCCTGGCGGAGGTGTGCGCCCCGATGAGGCTTATACCGCGGCGGTGTACATACTTGTAGAAGTCGATGGGTACATCGGAAATACGGGTGCAGCCGAGAAGGGATATACGCCCCTCCCACGCCACATACTCCAATGCCTGCTTAAGCGCAATGGCAGAGCCGGTAACTTCGACCACAGCGTTGGGCCCGTTGCCGCCCGTCGCCGCTTTCACCTTCTCTGCATAATTATCTTCGACGGGAGAAAAAGCAGATGCCGCACCGAGCTTGAGTGCCAGCGCACGGCGTGTCGGGTCGAGATCCGATGCTATCACCGGGATAGCCCCGGAGAGAACGGCGATCTGAAGCGCGAATACGCCCAGTATACCCTGGCCGACTATCATTGCGGATTCGCCCAATTCAAGTTTCAGCTTACGCACACCCAGGAATGAAAATGAGGCGATAGGCGCGAACGCGGCGTCGAGCATGTCAATAGAACTGTCATCGATCTTGAGTATCGTCTTCGCCTTTCGTATCGAATGCGAACGGTGGCCGCCCCAGTTGACCACGACACGGTCACCGATGTTGAGATCAGTAACTTCATCGCCGACTGACATGACGCGGCCCGACCCTGAGTAACCGGGGTAGAATGGAAAACCCTGTTCTTCGCTTCCGGTGTTCGGCAGGTTCATCAGATTAGCCCGTTCCGTGCCGGCGCTTATCACGGTGTATTCGTTCTCCAGCAGAACTTCATCCGCTTTCGGCTGAGGGACATCGATCTGTTTTACCACAGCCTTGCCTGTCGACTCAAATACGATACACGAGCCGTCCATCAGTGTCTCCTTCGATCCGTTCCTGCTGTCTCATCGGCATCGTTACCTGTCCCGGATGGTGACGATCATATGCAGACAATATACATCCGGCCTGATACCGGACAAGGTACTATACTGCAATAAACAGACACTATTCTACAGTACGGCATGCGTCTGTTATCCCTTCTACATTGATGTGATCTGCTGCCGCATTTCTTTCGGCGTTATTCCCATGATCGTTTTGAATACTTTCCTGAAATACGCCGGCGAGCTGAAATTGAGGTTTTCACTTATCCATTCCACGGTATTCGTGCCGGTAACAAGATAGTTCACCGCGTGCTGTATCCTTACTTTGTTCTTATATTCGACGGGCGTACACCCCGTCGACTTTTTAAACAAGGTGAAGAACCGTGATTCGCTTAGATTGCACAGTATGGCAAGGTGTGCAATGGTAAAATCATGCAGATAATGGCTTTCAATATACTCGATCGCCGCTTTCACTTCGGTTATGCCGGGCCGTGATCCGGAATAGACGAGTTCCCGCGACAAAGTGTGATAGAGCATATAGAACTCTCCAATGCCCAAACTGAGGTCATTCGCATTCAAAGCACTATAGATACGATCGAGAGAACATTTGACCGCATCTTCTGCATCCTTTATGATCTGGAATTTGTACGGGTCCCCCGGCAGCACGTTCGATCTGAACTCGAAGTTCAGGGAATAGAATTCGATCTCGGGCGAGCCGCGCCAGCGGGAAACATATTTCTGCCCCTTGGGTATATAGATGATGTCCCCTTGGTCCGCGTGAAGCGTTCCTGACTTTGCGATAAAATCCACGGCGCCCTGAATAACGTAGCCGATGCAGGAATTCGGGAAACCGGATTGCGGACCGGCTGCATGCGAGTTGAAGAGCAGGTGTTTTTTCAGATACAGCATCGTCAAAAAATACGATGCAACAGCTGTTTCGGGATCGCTCATGGCACCTGCCGGCAATAGGGGGATCGTGTCCGCTCATGACAGTATATTGTCTTGTCCGTTACGTCAATATTGCATACTTCTGCAGCATTGAGATGCAGTGCTGGCAGTTGCTGGGAAAACAATATATGATTCTTAATTCAATAATTTCCCGGCGATGGTCCTTGATCGTCAGTAACAAGTACATGGATTGGCTCAACAACATTCCACGACACATCCCCATGCCCCGACTACCCTTCGCTCTTAACCGTCCGTATCACACGCATGGCAGGATGCGCCCCCCCGATGCTCCGGATATAATCAGTACGCCGCCTCATCCCCGTTCTGCAGCCCGTAATGACTGCCCGTGATGACTGCCCGTGATGATGATTTTATTTACCAGACAGCCCCGCACCTTGACGCTAATAGAATAGTGGAATACAATATTTGCAGCCGAATGTAATGTAAATGAATTCAAAGGCAAATGCATTGCTTGGATAAGGAATAAATATTAGTGAAGGAGAGTTCATGAAAAACCCATTTAATGGATCGGAATGTACATTATATGATTTTATGGGGTCAAAAAAAGATGTGTTTGTGATTCCAAATTTACAGCGTAATTATGTATGGGAGAAAAAAAACGTAGCTGATTTATTAACAGACATTACTGACGGAGTTGATTCAAAAAGTGAATTTTTTATTGGCAGCATGGTATTTGTTGAGGAGTCGCTGGGGATAAATAATAAATATCTTGTTATTGATGGGCAGCAGAGGATTATTACATTGACTTTAATAATATCGGCCATCGTAAAGCTATATTCTGCAAAACGAAATATAAACAGGGATGATAAAGAGTTTATTGATAATTGTGAATCTTTCTATTATACTCAAAAATTAGATGCGAAGGCTCCGAAGCTAAAGCTCGAAAAAGCGGATGGACATTTTTACTCAGAGTTATTGTCGGGCGATGAAAAAAGAATAGATGCGGCTAAAATCACTACGCCTGCCGATAAAAATCTCAAAAAAGTATATTCCGAAATATGTGAGCAGCTTAATGAACACAAGCTGAATCACTTAAAAAAAATATGCCAATATATATTTAAAAACATCTGGGTTATTAAAATAATGTGTAGTGATATTGGAAGCGCATATTCTGTGTTTGAATCTATTAATGATCGAGGAGTAAAATTAGAACCGATTGATTTGATAAAAAATCTATGCATCAGTACATTTGATAAAAAAAAGACGACTGAAACTGCAATAACAGGTTTCTTGAATAAGTGGGAAAATTTCCTTGCCATTCTTTCAAACAACAAAGGAGAGTATATCGTAAGAACATCAACTTTTTTCAAGCACTACATTATGTCAACAGGAGATTACATCAGCAAGGCAAAGATATATATAAAAATGAAAGAGCAAATAAAAGAAAATGGAGTGCAACGCATCAGTGAATTAGTCAGTGGTCTTAGTTTCATCGCGAACAAGTATAAAGAATTGTCACAAACGAAACAGGGACCAGTGGGCAGAATGAATGAATTGAACTTTAGACAATCGTATATTATTTTAATTGCCGCGTCGACAAAAGAAAATAAATTTCTCGATAAACTTGTTTCTAATTATTTATTAATAATTACATACATATTTGTTTTTTCAAAGCTAAAAACAAATATTCTCGAAAAAGAATTCTGCGAAATATCAAAATCGATACGGCAACGAAAAATCAGAAGCAAAACATCATTGACGGATGACGAGAAAATATTTGTAAAAAAGCTTTTTGATGACCTTATATATAACAATAAAGATAAGTTTTTAGGGTCTTTACGTGATTTTAAGTATGATGAAAGCAAAGATCACAAAAAAACTTTGCTTTTGCTTAGTGAAATTAGCAGATACCTAGATGGCGGTTATCACTTAAATAAATCAGTTGAACATATATTGCCAAAAGATAAGTGTACTAGAAGAGACGGCTTTGATAACTCATTTTTGTCTTTGAGCGAAAAAGAATATGCTTTGTTTTCAAAAAGTATCGGAAATCTGACTTTGCTGCCGCTGCCTATGAATTCATCGGTGCAGAAAAAATGGCAAAAGAAGTGTAAGGCATATCGACAAGACGGGGCATTCTTGACAAAATCAATTGTTTCAAAAATTGAACACCCGCGTGCGAGCGCTAATATACATAAAAAAGCATACGACGCGTATGGGTTTGATCCTGCTCAAAAATGGGATAAAGATGCAATAGACAGAAGACTTAAATCGATAATAAAACTGATTAACTATATTTGGTTCTCAGATAATTATAAAGTACAAATAAAATACTTTGATTAATTCACTCTATGGTGTTTTTGTTATAAGAATACGTTTACTTGGTGCATGAATGTACTTGAATGGTTTTAACTATCCATTAAACATTCCACGAAACATCCCCATGTCCTGACCATCCCTCACTCTTTACCGTCCTGATGACCCGCATGGCAGGATGCGTCCCCCTAAGCTCCGGATATAACCGATACGCCGCCTCATCCCCGTTGTGCAGCCCGTAATGACTGTCCGTGATGATGACGTTATTTCCCAGACAGCGGATTAAGCAGAGAAAACCACGAAACAGACGAAAAGCACGAAAGGGGAGAAGAGATCTGGTCTTCAATTCTCTTTTCTTTTTCGTGTATTTTCGTGATTTTCGTGGTTCAATTCTTCCCATCATCCCCATCAACAATATTCCAAGACACATCCCCATGCCCCGACCACCCATCGCTTTTTACCGTCCGTATCACCCGCATGACAGGATGTGTTCCCCTAAGCTCCGGATATAACCGATACGCCGCCTCATCCCCGTTCTGCAGATAATAATGACTGTCCGTGACGATCACTTTACATCCCAGCCGCGTAAGGACATTCGGTACCCATATCCCCGAAGCATTCCCGCCCCCGCCGCCTCCGCCGCCGGAGCGCACGTGAATTGCATGGGAGATGATGGCATTCTTTCTCAGCAATACCTTTGCGCAGAACGCCTCGTTCTCGACAAAACAGAAAATGACCGGGTATGTGTACGTCCCGAGCTGATTCGATTCGACGAGTAACTCCAGAAAAAAGACCTTCCCCAATCCGGGGCTCTTGTCCGGGAAATGTACTATCTCCCTGTCCACCGGCACGGTTATACGAGGGAGTTCTTCCATATATTGTACGGATATCTTTGTCCTTTTGTCCTCGTGGACTACCGGCGTGCTGAGGAATTTAGATCCTGTCCAAGGACAATGATCGGTGTACAGGAAAATATCGGGGAATGTCTCTGCTTGGCCTGCGGGGTGCTGCTTCGCATACTCCGGCGAGAGATAGAGGAGCGCCCGGAAGTCTTCGCCGGAAGATGGATACCATGCTATCGACGGCGTTGCGGGGAGCGTATCGATGAGCTTTCGCAATCTGCCGTCAGTATTGCCGTTCAGATATTCGAGCAGTTCTTTCGACATGCTGCCCTCCGTTCATTGCGGCCGGCGCGAAAATACAGTTCTCAGAAATGATGCTATTACCAGCAGAAATATCTCAGGATCGCTGAGAACAAGGGCTCATGAGCCCTTGTTCTTTATTTGCGAGGCACTCTCTCGTATCACTCCCGTTCGCTCGGTGAAGACAATATCTCTTTCAGCAGTCTGAATTTCTCCTTCTCATAATTCTCCGCGATATATTCCGCGCATCGCTTCGCTTCCCCTATAGAGCACGGATACATGTTCCGTAATGCATCAACGGCGAATACCGGTCCTTTCGTTTGCAGGAGCCTGTGTACCCCGTCGATCTCCGAGTCGAGAAGGAGAACATTTCCAATGGCGGGCTGTCCGGTGGTCCCAGCATGCACTCGCAATGGTACGTTCATAATGCCTCCTTGCATTCATTCATTGGTATACCTATTGTAACTTCGTGTCATGTCAGAAACTGTCGCAATTCCAGGAAAGTGCTATTTGTTATGCTGTTACCGTATCAAGAGCGATGACCGGTCCTCCTTTCTTGAGCGACATGCCGAACTGTGCCTCATGCTCCTCGCTGCTTGCTATCACATAGCCCCTCCCCCCGCATACGGCGGTCTTCTGCGCTTGTGCCAGTTCGATTATTATCGAATCGATATCGATGCCGTCCGTTGATCTCCCGTATCCGCTGCTGCGGTAGCGGTTGACGAATGCGCGTGCCAGCGATGCGCCCCGGGCGGATGAGCCGATGACCGGTGTTCTGCATGCGGGACAGAATGCACGGAACACATTGCTCCCGGAAAGCGGCGATGCCCCGGCGGAGTGTATATATGCCCTGCCCCCGCAGTACGGGCATGTTTCAGACAGCCCTTCCCGCCAGAGTTCGGCAAGAAGCCCCAGCGTTACCGGCACGCCCCCGAAATAGGCAAGACCCGCCGATGCAAAGCCGAGAACGGTATTTTTGTACCGCGGTTCGGCGATGATGGCATCGAGGCCATTGAGCAGTATGTCTATGTTCATGAAGATGAATTCCGCATCGGAGAGGACATAGGGCAGGGCTCTTGCCCGTATCCCGGTTATCGGGGATCTGTGCTCCTTCTGCCGGAACAGAACGGATGTCTTTGTTATTTTCACATACGGCTCATGGCGGACGATCGTGCATTCATTACGGTGTATGTAGTATGTCCTGCTGTTGAGTTCGATATATGCGTCTGCCCACGGCGATATGCTTCCCTGTACCCATGACAGGGCATCATCCCCCGTTCCCGGACCCGGGATAGCAATGCGGTATTCGTTCGCGCATGCATTCAATTGAATACGGCATGTGCTTGCGCTGAAAGGGAGCGATACGGCGGTTCGGCTCTCTTCATGGTCGAGGGCGATGCACGCACGTATCTCTTCAAGGGATATGCCGAGTTTTGCGAGCATGGAGAGGTAGAAGTCTCCGATGATCCCCTGTGCCCACTGCCTGCAGCGTTCCCTGAAATTCGAATAGTCCTTGTATTCCGTGCCCTCCATGTACCGGAGCAATTCCTCCCGGGGTATGGTCAGGAGCGGTGCCGTCCGTTCCTTGATAAGCTCCTTCACATGGTACAGATATACAAAGTCACTGTCAGTCCGCATCGGCGGCTTTCTGTCGCGTATCGTTTCAATGATGTTCATACAGGCCTCCATTTTTTCTATGAAAATCATACGGTTATCTCCACGATGTTTTTCCAGTTCATTCTCCTCCGGGGCACGTGCTTCGGCGTTTCATCCTTTCGGTCGGGATATTCTTTCTCCCACCGGCGTATAACGTCGGTGTAGCGAAGCATATCCGTTCTCCTGACACGGCAGCGTATGGAGATCACTTCATTGCGAATGCATTTCGGGAGTAGTTCCATGGAGAGGATGATGGTAATCTCTCTATGCGTGTCGGGGGCGGATGCATGGAATTGCAGGTTCGGTTCGATGGAACGGAAAACCGTGCCCTTCGGCATATCATCCCGGGCGGCGGTGAAATACTCCCGTAACAGCGGAAGATCACGGCAGCGTAAGCAGGCGTCCGTGCATGTCCATCGTTTCCCCTGATAGACGGCTTTTACATCGACCATCAGCCATTCTATGTCCTCAGGCTGATACTCGTCGGTGTTGGGATACTGATATCCCGATATGCGTACGGCAACGGCGTCCTTTCCGGAGACGAATGTCATCTCGTTGTCGGGTTCGTGTGCAGCCGTGGGCTTTTTCGTCCTGATACTCATAATTACCTCCTTGAACATCTTCTCATTGAGCCTCTTTCGAAAGATCTATCTTCGGTCACCGAGCGGAGCGTCGTGCCGAGCGAAACCAAGGTCACCGAGCGGAGCCGAGGTGCCGAGATGCCGGTCATTTCGACTCCGCTCAATGACCGTCCGTATCTTCTGATGCGAATTCTTACGTGAAAGAACCGGTGCTGAACAGGTGCATGAGATTTTTCCTGTCGTACTGTGAAAGGAAAAAGATGTCCTCTCCGTAGTCGTGTTTGAATTCGATACTGAGATAGCTTTCCAGCAATACGAGATCACGGTACAGCGTGCGTTTGGATATTCCGGTCTCGGCATGGATCTTCTTTACCGATATCTTCCCGTGAGAGAGCAGGATCAGTATGTATTTGATGAACCGTTCGATCTTTGTCGTTATCGTGCGTCCGGTTGCCCTTTTTATCCCATGGATATATCTGGCTTTCATACATCTCTCCTTTGTTTATTCCTTAGCCGGGAAATGTCGTGTAGTACGTTCCAGATACTCCGGCTGCCCCGACTCAGGCATTGAACCGGCGGCGACTATTGTATCCCGTGCAGTTCTCAGATCCATGCCGAGTGCAAGGAGAACGGTGACAGCACACATACCGGTACGTCCGATGCCGGCGGCACAGTGTATGAGCACATTCGTACCCTCGGTGATCATACCGGATATTTTGCCTGCGAATGCGGCGAAGGCCTCATCATCTTCCGGCAAACCGTAGTCCGATATGGGGAATGATTCGATGCGGAACGGGAATTGCCCGTTCCTGAGAGCCTCGGCGTATGCCGGTGATTTTTTCTCTATCTCGTGCTTCTCGACAAGCGATACGACGACCGTGATGCCGTTCTTCTGCATCTCGGCGATGAGCCTTGTCATGTTCTCCCCGTCTCTCCCGGGCATGCTGTGCAGATACAGTTTCCCGGCCGTGCCTTTCGGCAGTGTTACTTTTCTCATAATAAGCCTCCTTTCTTTCATTCAGTGATAGGCATAGTATACCATGAGATGTTGACAGAAACTGACGCTGTTGATCTGGCAGTAAACCCCATGCCGGCAGCGCGTCCATGCCCTGAGCAGCTGCCGCGAAAATACGATAGTCAGAAATAAACATGGACCTCAGCGTTTATTGATCGCCGATAGAGCCAAAAACAAGGGGGCATGCCCCCTTGTTCTCTGTATCGCGATATTCATGCTATCTTGACCAACGACCCTCCGGGAGTATCGTGCCGTCCGCAGTGTCGCAGAAGTAAAGCCATGCGCATGTCGGCTTGCCGTCGGTCTGGACAAGCGTCTGTTTTCTCCGATACCATCGCGGGTGCCCTTCAAGCGCATCGCAGCGCTCCAATATCTCGTCCGTTATCCGATATATCTCTCCCTGTATGACCGATGTTGCGGGTGTTGACTTTACATACGGAATACCGTCAGCATACATAGTATACTTGCGCAGTGTGTGCCCTGTGCCTATGCAACGGCTGCCCGAGAGTAGCCGATGATTCGAGTGCCCTTTTTTCAGTGTTCCGTATACGAAGAGATGCGTATCGACTGTCTCGATATCGCGAAGTTCATCGACCCATGTTTCAGAAAGGATGTCATCGCCTTGAAGAAGATGCGCTAGATAGTCTGATGTCGGCTTAAGGCCGTCGCATCGATATTCCCTGCCCGCGATATATATCCATGCTTCTTCTGTGCCGGCTTCCGTGTTCACACGGACTTTTTCGCGTGTGTAATGCCTGGTATAAACGTGTTCTTTCTCATCCAGCAGTTGTATCCCGGCTTCCGATACTGAAGAATACAGAATGCCTTCGACGGCTTCACCTTTCGACGGGATGACATTAGCATATCCTGCGCCCTCAAGGCCAGATGCGATCTTGTCAAAACAAAGGCGATGATCGGCAAGTGTTGCGCGTGTCCTCTTGCGATATGAGATGTGCCGCTCCTCCATTCGTGCGGCATTCATGTTCGATCCGTAGGCGAAGTACTTCATTTCAATTCCACCTCACACCCGTATTATACACCATGCAGGCGTCACTATCTGTCGCTTCCGGCGTATATACTGAGGCTTGTCTTAATCGGATGAAAGGTATATGACGTCTTCTCCGAGATCGATGGCATCGATGAGGCGCTATGAACACATGCGTATATGAGAACAGCCGCTTTCTGGCCGCCATCGATGCTGACGATGTATCCTATTTCTATCTGATGTATCTCGTCAGGCGCTGCGGTGCCGAGGACGCCGGGGATAGACGATTTTTCATACCCGAGCAGAATATCATACAGTTTCTGCTCGAATTCGAGCGCTATCCGCATGTGCGTATCGCGGAGGATGTGTATACCCATGCCGCGCGCACGATGCGCGAGCATCTGCCGGAAGGCATCATACATGACGCAAAGGCGAACGCGAGCGCACATTTTTTCCATAACGCAAAGCCCTATCAGGCACAGCACGAGGCATTCGTCAAATGCCTCACGACGAACGTGCAGGGCATATTCTATGAAATGGGCCTCGGGAAAACGCTTATCATGATAACCGTGTTCCGGCATCTCTATGTGCACCGGAAATGCAGGAGGCTCATCGTACTTGCGCCGTCATCGATGATATATGCCTGGGAGGCGGAGATACTCAAATACTCGAAGGAATTCACCGCGGACGATATTCTTGTGCTCAGCTCGCAGAAGAAAAAGCACCGGCGTATGTTCTCCATTGAAAAGAAAATATACATCATGACCTATGATACCTGGAAGATAGTCGCCTGCGAGTACTGCCATCGAGCCAGGGACGCGAACGGTACGAAGAAAAAGCGATGTGCGCACTGCGAGGCGTCGTCGCTTACGGAGCATCTCCTTGAGCGATCGACCATGCTCGTATGCGATGAGGCGCATTATCTGGGCAATCACCGATCGCAGCGAAGCGCCATAACACATGCCAATGCGCCGTTCTGTGCGTATCGGTATCTCCTTTCCGGCACACCGATAAGGAAATCGCCCGTCGAACTGTTCTCGCTCATGCGCGTGCTTTCGCCCAATATCATCGGCGTCCCCTACAGCGCCTTTGAGCGATCGCTCCGTGCGGCGACGGCCGAGGGCGCGAAGTACGCGCTCGATCATGTATCAGTAAAGCGGCTCCTTGCGACACAGCTTGCGCCGTATGTGATGCGGCGTTTCAAGAAGGACTGTCTCGATCTTCCCGAGAAGACCGTGACCTTCCTCCGCTACACGCATGCGGATACGAAATTCGGCGAACGCTATGCCCGGGGTGTCGCTGCGCTCAGAAAAGAAATGGAGCATGCGCATCGCGTTCTGGACGAGGGCGATCCGCCGGAGAAAAAAGCGCCGGCACCGGCATATCGGTCATCGGAGGTCATTCCGTATTTCCTCCGCGCGCTGCGCGAGCTTTCCGCGCCCTTCGCTGATAATCCGCGGTGGGCGATACTCGATGATCACCTCGCGAACCTGGTGGAGAACGGCAATGAGGATGTCGTCCTCTGGTCATGGCGTCCGCGCGTGATAGACTTTCTCTGCGAACGCTACCGGAAATACGGCGCCATTCGCATACACGGCGAATACCCGCCCGCCGGTACGGACCGGAATCACGAACGTCATCGTCTCATCGAACGATTCAAGCACGATGACTCCTGCAAGGTAGCCGTGCTCTCAACGCTTGTCATGGACACGGGCATTACGCTCATCAATGCACGGAGCATGATATTCTGCGACATCACCATGCAGACCGTACATCATTTCCAGGCGGAGGACCGCAATCACCGGATAGGCCAGCTGAAGAACACGAATAACTATTATCTTGAGGCCATCGGCACCGCGGATGAAGCGGCGTGTTATGTCCTTGAGAAGGATAGAACGCTCAATACATCGCTTTTCTCAAAGCCCGATGCCGTGCTCATGGGGAAGATACATACGGCTCTGGGGATATAGAAGGAGGCGGCACGTCTGCTGCCGTATGTTCACGGCATAGAAGTACTTGCCGGGGGATATGAATATAGATATTCCGGTGTGGCGCGTGCGTTCGCAGAAAAGAATCGTCTGCTCCCGGTGGGAAGCACGGATGATCATAACGGCAATGTCGGGGCACGGTATATTGAGACGGATGAACTGCTGCTGACGACGGATGATGTTTCAAGATATTTAAATAACAAGAAGCGGGAATAGAACGATTTACATTAAAGATCAGCATTGTCGGATTTGTATGCCGTATTTGCTCTTCTTGCTCTTACTAGTTTCTTTAATGCAGTTTTCAGTCTTTTAATCAATTTCTTATCAATTTTTACATGTGGCTTGAAAATATAACATTCTGGAGCGTGATCATGGTTTAGTAAGTTGTTTTCGTAGTATAGAATGCAATATACATCATCAGAAGAATCAAGGACCCCCACGCCGAAATTATTTTTGGTTATTTCTTTTACTTTTTCAGGAGTAAATGGGAGTAACGATATAATTCCAATCTGCAATCTATTAAAAGGACAATTAAACATTACAATATCACCGACCTTAAATCTCTGGTCTTTCAATGCACGGCCATGAAAGGGTTTTACCGCGTCAATGGTCTTTTCATCATCACCATAATATTTTCCTTTTGGCAAATATACCGATATTTGCACTTCACCCCGCTTTTTATTTGCAAGACTTTTTTCTAACGATAGGTATAATAAATGAAATCCTTCCTCTTCTGATTTGATATATTTATGATTATTCTTAATAAATCTGATTGCATTTTGTTTGCTTGTGAACAATCCAATCCTGTCGTTTTTAATATCGGATGGGATAGTATTTTCGATATAGTGCCCTGCTAATTCATAAATACATTGCTTCATATGGTTTTATCCTATATAAAAACCGACCATGGATTTGCATTATAAAACATCGCATTTGTCACATCAAAATATAATTTTACAGTGCCAAGCCGCCTTGCATTGCGATTCTTAAACACCCTGAGCTCGGCTTCGCTCATTGCTGCGTTTTGTGCTGTGTCGTCACGGTAGAGGAATACGATATCGTCGGTATTCATCTCAAGCTTTCCGTATACAAGAAGGTCACCGAGATCGTGGCGTTCATCCGGCCTATCTCTCCTGCTTCGCGGAAGCTGTGAAAGCACGATGATCGGGATGTTGAGCCGTTTTGCCAGACGTTTTATGTCCAATGAGACCGCGGAAAGATCAGGCGAGTCGGTGGTGCCTTCGTTGCCGGTCTTCAGCAGCTGAATATAGTCGATGACAATGAGGCCGGGTGTATTCCCGGTACCTGCCGCTTCAACATCAGCGACCGTACGGATGGAGTCGTGCAGATGAAGAACAGGATGATCATTAAGGCAATTGCCGGCTGTCCGACTGCGGAATCGTTCAGAGAGTTCCGCGATGCTCATTTCGGCAGAACAGAAGCACACGGGTTTGAACGTGTTCAATGCTGCATAGTACGCGATATCTATTGCGAGGCTTGTCTTCCCGGATCCGGGACGGGATGCAAACAGTATCACATTCCCCTGGCGAAGCCCGCCGCCGAGAATAGCGTCAAGGGCATGAATGCCGCTGGGGATCACTCCCTTTGCTTCTCCGTCATTCCTGAGCTCAAGTATCTCCATCATGTCTTCGCTCCTTAGTAAGCTGTATCTGTTCCCACTATAGCGTATGACATCGTCAGCTTCTGTCGCAGAGGCATGCTATGCTGTACAAATGAGAAGCAACGATATCAAATTGATACCCGACTGGAAGAAGCCGTCGCGTGTATTCCTTGCCTATCCGAAGGCCATTCGCCACTCATATACATTCCGCGGCAAACGCCGCGTAGACGACTATGATAAACTCGTCCCATTCTACGATCAGCTCATCATACGCCACATTCCGTTCTGGATACCGGCAACCATTCTGTTCCGGGCAAAGGACGACTTTGCTTTGCTTGCTGCGCAATACGGAAATGACGATCACAATATCACAGCCGCAATCCAGCCCTCGCTCTGTTATCCCTGGCTTCGGGACTATGCCGGCTTCGCGGTACGCGAGAACGGCAGAAAAAAGATCATGAAGCCCATGTTCGCGCCGTCTTATCTTCCCGCGGGCTTCGCGCTCACCTGCGAGAAGATAGGGAGAGATATTGTGCCGGGGACGAGATGTGAAACGATACCGCTTGTCTGGGACGGCGGGAATCTCGTGCATAACGGTGAAGGTGTTGCCATCATCGATGAATACATGTTCAAACGGAACAGCCGGGACATAAAAACTACCGAAGGCCGAGTACTCAAAAAGACACGCGCGGAAATAATCGAGATGCTGCAGAAGAAGCTCGGCATTACGCATCCGATATTTATCCCTTCGAAGCGCGGCGACTGGCTGCATCACGCGGACGGTTATTTTGCCTTCCTCGATGCCCGTACGGTCGCAGTAGAAATGCCGCCGCCGGTACAGGTGAAAAAAGCGCTTGCGAAGCTCGACATAAAGATAGTAACGCTTGCATCCTGTCTGCCGAAGCATTCGAAGCAGTATCCTGACAGCATTGAAGGGAGTTACATCAATTTCCTCAGGCTCGGCGATATAATACTCATGCCGCGGTTCGGGGCGGAGAGGGAATGCTTCATGAAGAATATCAGGATACTGGGAAAATATGCCGAGGTCGAACCGGTCGATGATGCAGAAGAACTGGCTAGATTCGGAGGGTTATTACATTGCATAAGTCATGTGATTTGAATGATGACTATATCACTGGAATATACGGGGGAATGATTGACTTTTACTTGCACATCGTTATTCTCACAAATATCACAAATAACTGGAGTGCATAAAATGGGAAAATACATTATGAAGAATGATACAGACATCAGCAAAAGGGTCATGATGGCCGATGATGAGAATAAATTCAATTTACGTAGAATATTGTCGTTCGTCTATGGCCAAAAGAATAGGATCAAAAAAAGGATGATCAGTGATTGCAGCAAGTATTTGACTGATGTCGAATACACTATGGCCAACGCGCTTGCAAATTATGTGGTGGGTCCTAAAAATAAAGTCTATGGAGTAAAAGCCGTTCGGAAGATCAAAAAAGCAAAGTATAAATGTGAAAACTGCAACGAGAACGATATCAGATGCCTCGAAGTTCATCACTTGGAAGGGAAGACGGTGAAAAAATTCAAATATCTGTGCGCCAATTGTCATAAATTGATACAATGGAAAGAACGAAAGCAAAAAGACAGATAATTGTCCGCAAGGGACAAAGACTATACGACAAGATACATGACGCGTTCTGCAAAGTCATTTGGACGGTCGGGGATAAGTTGCGCATCAGGCATGACAGGGCGAAAGTGATCGTGACCGAAGACGCGGATAATGTGATGCATGGCCGTGAATTCCTTATCCTGTCAAAAGGCGAGGAAACAATGATAAAGCGTGCGCGTATCTCGCCGCCTTCTCCGCGGAAGAAAAAGTGAACGTCACTATCTGACGCTGCATCATGGTATACTCCGATCATACGCTGACGGAGGGAAGCCGCGATGAACGACAGGCCGCGCTGGATAATAGATAATGAACTGGCTGTTTTCAGCAGGCCGGGATACGGCTTGAACGATGCCACCCCCGACATCGTCGATGAATGGCTGGATGTCTGCAAAGCAGAAGGCATTCGGTCCATCATCTGCCTGCTTACCGAGGATGATATCGCTGAGCATTTTACGGTCGATCTGCCGTATGCATGGATGATCCGCCAGTACGGGGAGCGTGGTTTTCATGTCGACTGGATACCGATAGTCGACGGACGCGAAGTGCCGATCACCGAAGATGAAGGGGTACGCATACGGTCAGCGTTTGACAAGCTGCCGAAACCTGTGCTCATTCATAGCAAATCGGGGATGTTTCGGAGCGCTGCCGCTGCCGAATTCATAACGACATCGGATATCGACGGGAAATACACGATCGTATTCCCGGCACAAGAGAACAGCCTTGCGATGCAGGTCACCGGGAATCAATATCCCAACAACGCCGATGCAGACTATGATCTCCCCTGGCTTAATATCACCGTGAACGCACGACATAACGGCCGCTCATGGGAATTGACGAGCCCGACGATACGCAATACGAAAGAGCTTTCCCATTTCCGGGATTATCTCATAACGCTCAGCCGCGACGCGGAGCCGGTACATCCCGATTTCTTCTTCACCGAGCCGACGATGTTCTTCAGCGCCATCGCTTCCGATGCGGACACGGTACGACTCTCGATCCAGCTTTCGTATGAACACCTGCCCGAAGACATGCGGGATGATACCGTGGTCTTCAGCGTACGTATCGAAAGGAAAAGACTGCTTGCATATGCGAATGTCGTAGATGCCTGGCTGCGCCAATTCCCAGAACGCAAGGAGTGGTAGCGAGTGCCGCAGAGGGTACGACAGCCTCTGACGCATGGTCATGATAGAATGCGGATATGAGAACAAGGGAGGCGCATGCATGAACGCTGAGGACAGGAAGAAAATCGCCAGGGCATTAAGGCAAGCCGCCGACACACTGACGATAGCGGAGAAGAAGGTTCTTATGCTCTATCTTGGTATAGATTCCGAGATAACGATGACAGCTATCGAGATAGCGTATATATTCCGTGTTGAGGCGTCGCATATCGAAGAGCTGATAGAGAGCGCCCTTCAACGTTTGCCCAACGATGTCCGTATGCTCATGATCAGTTCAATGGCCGTAAAAGAACGACCGGAGGGCAACTGATGCCGAAAGCGACACCGATGGAGCATGACGCATTCTTCATCGCACCCGACGGTGAAGTGATAACGGTCGAACAGAAGCACATCAGTAAGATATGCGATGACCCCGTGCGTTTCGGCTATACGAAAAAGCGGCTTGAAGCGGTTTTCAGGAAGCACGGAGAGACGTACGGTTCGGAACAGTTCGCGCGCGAGGAGATCATCGCGGATCTGCTCAGGAAGGGATGGATACGCGTGCGCTGGTATTACAGCGAAGCGCAGCTTAGGATACAGATCTATCGGATCAATGCATCGGCAAAGAAGCGGATCAATGGCTTCCTTGCCCGCTCAAGGAACGGTGAGTATGGAAAGGGGCCATCGTCCATGCATCTGGACGTACAGGTCATAGATATCGGGGAAAACGAGCTTGCCCGTACGACGGTGAGGAGCGGAGTGTGAATGACAGGATCTGACGCAATGCCATGATAGGATAAAAAGAGAATGAACAAGGAGGTTCACATGAAACGAAAACACATGCCGATGCGAATCTGTACCGAACAGCTGACGCAAAAGCTTGACACGATGCGCTATCGCACGATGAAATACCCGATGGACGCCATAGTGAACTTCAGCTGGCGCGGGAAAAAGCTTCGGGGCACCGTGATCGGGTTCTGCGTCATACAGCACGACACACCGTACTATTTCATCATGATCGACAAGCCCATCGCCGGAAGGAATCTCTGCATCGTGCGCGAAGAGGCCGTCCGAAAGGTCATCGGCGCCGTGGTCGGCGAGATCGACATGAACGGCGGCACGATCCAATACGACATGGACGATGTGCAGCTGGGGACAAGAAAGCATCCGGTGAAAATTCCGGACGTGAAGACAGTGAAGGAGATCAGATCACATATCAAACGCGAGCTCTAGGAGGCTGTTATGGGAGAGCAAGTCATCTATCTGACGACATTCGACATGATACCCCTGCTCGACGTGATCAAATCCCTCCCCGGGAAGGGATGCGCTATCGAAGAAGTGGAAAAGCCGGTACTGCAGTTTTTGAGCAGCAGGATATCCGTTCCGCTCCGATTTAAGACGAAGCTTCATTTCAACAGCACCCCGCGCGACATGACGGTAACGCTTACGGAGAAACGCCTTCACGATGTCCGCGATGGACGGCACATCGCGTCGTTCAGCTCCGAGACCATGACCGACGAAGAACTTCGAGCGCATGTGGAGAGGATACATGAGGGCATCAAGACGCGTATCCCTGACGAGTTCATATCGCTTGAGCATCTCATCGCATTCCTGGACAAGCCCCTTGAGATGAAGGTCTATACGCTCCCGGAAAATCTCCTTCTGCCTGCGCTGCATGTGCTCGATAAACTTTTCGCTGCATATACGCCGCGCGGCATCGTCGAATATCAGACGCCCGAAGACTCCGAGAAGGCCGCATCGTCGCTGCGCATAGAAGTGCGCGAGAAGGTCTACAAATACGCGGAGATAAACAGCTTCCGCGTGTATGAAAAGGACGGCATCGTGTGCGCGGCAGGCATTACGAAGTCGGAGAATTTCGACGGCAGGACACGGTATTTCCTCACCGTGTATGCGCGGAGGAAGGACGCCGAGACGGTACAGCACATCTTCGATTCCTGTTTCGAGGAGACATTGTTCGGGGACCTCGACCTTAAGGGAGGGAAATTCACGGGGGATCAGCGCATCATCAAGCTCAAGGAGAAAGTGACCATGAGCGATATCGTCCTTGAGGAGCGCGCACGAAAGGAGGTAATGACCGAGATATTCGGATTCTTCGGCATGAAGGATGCGTACCGCAAAGCGAATCTCCCGTTCAAGCGCGGGGTTGCGCTCTACGGGCCGCCGGGCACCGGGAAGACGATGATAGCGAAGATAATCGCGACCACCCTGCAGGAGACCGTCATCTGGGTAAAGGCCGGGGATGTGAACCGTTCCGACGACATAGACCGCATATTCCGCCTCGCGCGGCTGGGCGCACCGGCTGTCATCATTCTCGAGGACATCGATTTCTTCATGAAGGACAGGGAATCGGGGGACGATGGGAAGAACATCGTGCCGACCATCATGTCGCACTTGGACGGGCTTGAGGAGAATGACGGCATACTGGTCGTGGTAACGACGAACCGCATCGATAACGTGGAGAAGGCCGTCGTAGAGCGGCCCGGGAGGATAGATGCCAGGATCTTCCTCGGGGAGCTCGGGAGATCGTGCATCATCGATCTTGTGACGAAGAAACTCTCGGGCTTACGGACATCGTTCGCATCGTTCAATGACGTCATACCGGAGCATACCGTCATGTCGGGGGCCATGGCCGTGGAGCTTTCCACCTGCATCATGCGTAATGCGCTTAAGAAAGGGACGTCCGCGGAGATATGCATCGATGATGAGGATGTGAAGAAAGCATTAAAGGAGATAGAGCGCAATCAGAACAGGCAGAAAATGCTCGGGTTCAAGACGGACGAGTAAGGAGTATCGATGAAGCAGAACGATAAAAGAACGATCGGTGACTTTGTCCATGCGATGAAAACGATATCTTATTGCCCGCTCAAAAAAAGCAGAACGGTCACGCTGAAACAGCTTTCGGACGTGTATCATGTCCTCGTCGGCAGTACCGATACGGACTTCGATGCCGCGTTCAAAAATTATCGAATACCGCAAAAAAGATCATCTGCGGCAAATGTGCCGGTAAATTGCGGCTCATGCTCGCATTGGCATGCGATGCGCGGGGGCTGACGGAAAAAGCGAAGGATTTACGCACGGCGGTTATCATGTGTACGAATGCGGAGAACTATTTCAATGAAATACAGGAGGAGGTCGCAGCATGGTGCGGGAAAGGCGATAAAGAATTTACCGATTTGGGCTGAGCGCCGTCCTGAGCTTGTCGAAGTCGTGACGAAGTCTTTTCGAGGGGAAAGGTAGTGAGAAGCGGAGCGTATAGCGGCTGTTGTATGAAGTTAAGGCGCGCTTAATGTTTTTTCTTTTCATCTTAATATTGAGTAAATCCTTATACGATAGAAACGTATTTTACAATTACGTTTTCTTTTTCGAATTCAATTGCAGCCACATGTTTATCAGGAATTTATCACCGCCGCCGCGCGACAAATTCTGTCGTATTCATGCGGTATATTTAGTCATGGAGTTGCACCATGAATGAAATGATACGCCCGGTACGGAAAAGAAAGCTCGATGATGATGACTATGCCGACAACGCGCTCCAGAGAAGGAATCTCGAGCTTTCGTTCAGGGAAATGGAGAGCGAAGCGCCGTATCGGACGAATCTTGAGGAATTGGACGACAGATTGGCGCTCCACTCCATGCGCACGCTTCTTTTGCTCGCAGAAAAGCCCTCCGGCGAGGATCATTGTGATAGCCGAACGAATGCCAACACGGTACGACTTCTTAAAAGCGACCCGGAAGCGGCAATGGAAGCGCGGAGGAGGGTGGATGTTTTTGCAGCGAAGGCGGCGGTGCGTAGAGGACTATCCGGCTTTGTGCCGGGAATTGAGGCGCTCTCCGCCGAATACGGGCTCGATCATAATGAGCAGGAGATGCTCTTCGCCGTGTTCGCATCCAATTTCGAGGGCACGGACATCTACCTTTCAGAGCTCGTGTTCCGGTATTCCGCGACGATAGAGGAGCGCCTTGCCATTGAGCGGTATTTTTCACGCAATTCGACGCTCATACGTTCGAGCATCATCTATTCGAACAAGATGCGCAATCACAATCCCGAGCTCATCATTTCCGCGGCGGCTGAGAACAGGATACTGGGCATAACGGATGTGGCCGAGGAATTAAGCAATTTCACGCGGCTTGTTGAGCCCAAGGTGCGCTGGGAGAACGTGATACTCGATGCGGAGAAGAAAGAGCGTCTCCTTGCGCTTGTGGAGAATCATGCGGATTATCTCACGAAGATGAAGGCGCTCGGATACGAAGAGATAATATCCTATGGAACAGCGGCGGTGCTCCTCTTCCAGGGAAAAAGCGGCACCGGCAAGACCATGCTCGCCTATGCCCTCGCACAGCGTCTCGGGCGGCGCGTGCTCTCCGTGAGCATTGATGATCTTAATCATGAAGGGAGGCGCGGTTTCGCCGATCATCTGCGCATGCTCCTTACCGAAGCGAAGATGCATAATGCGATTGTGTTCTTCGATGAGGGCGAGGACCTTCTCGCGGACAGGCGCGCCGGCAACGGCTATATGAGCGATGTGCTCCGCGAGATAGAACGCTATGACGGCATCGTCATCTTCGCCACCAATCTCGGCTACATCATCGATGAGGCCATGCGGCGGCGTATTCTCATGACCATCGATTTCGATATACCCACTCGCTCGGAACGTGAACGTATCTGGGATGTGCACATATCCGACCGCATCCCGAGAGCGGACGATGTCGATCTGCGGCTTCTTGCGGAAAAGTATCCCATCACCGGCGGTCTTATCAAAAACTCCGTATTGACCGCGATATACCGCGCGCTTAACCGCGACAGCGCTGCCCCGACGCTTTCTATGGCCGATCTCGAAAGTGCTGCAGCGGAGCAGAAGACCGCTAATCGACGCGTGCTCGGCAATTCCGTGGAACGCCACAGCATGCTCGACCTCGGGAATATCATTCTTGATGATGCTACCGGGAAGAAGATAAAGCATCTCGCGGACTCCTGCCGCAACCGCGACAATATATGGAAGGAATGGGGTTTCGATAAAGTGTTCCCCCGCGGCAACGGCATCATCGCACTTTTCTCGGGCGAGAGCGGGACCGGGAAAAGCGCCTGCGCGTACGCGCTCGCCGATGATCTCGGGAAAGAGGCGAAAGCATTCTCGCTGCCCTCGCTCCTTAACCCCTACGTGGGCGAATCGGAACAGAACCTCTACCGCATGTTCGAGAAGATGAACGGCACGGATGCACTCATCATACTCGATGAATGCGATTCATTGCTTGCACAGAAGACCGCGGACGGCGGCAGTGTGTCGCGTATGTACGCGAACCTCGTGAACATATTCCTCGAACAGCTTGAGCGCTTCAACGGCATCATGGTGCTCACCACGAATGTAAAAGGGAGCATTGACCGTGCGTTCGAGCGGCGCATCAATTTTCGCATCGATTTTCCGCTGCCGACGGCGAAGCTCCGCGAGCGTATATGGCGCGCGAACGTGCCGCCTGCAATGCCGCTTGCCGCGGATATCGACTTCGCTCTTCTTGCGCGTACCTATGCGTATACCGGCGGACGCATCAAGAACGCCGTCATTACGGCGGCGTACCGCGCTTCGAGCGAACGCCGTGCGCATGTGTCCATGGCGGACTTCAGGGAAGCCTGTGAGCTTGAGGATAATCCATTGGATAGGCGCAGCGCCATTGGATTCATCTAACGCCTCAGTACTTGGTGGCGAGCGAAATGGTCTGTGGTAAGAGTTTCACGCAGATTTCGCAAATTACGCAGATGAGTATAAAAAATCTGCGACATCTGCGTGAAATATTTCATTGCATTTTAAATGGAGTCATAGAATTGGTTATCCAAGTCGATTGTATTCTTACAAAATAAATTTTGTTCCCCTTCAATGCACTCACCCCATCCCCCGGCCCCTTCCCCTCTCTCACGGGGATGTGAGAGAGGGGAAGGGGATCTGCGCATTTCGCGGCTAGTGTACATTGAGCGGGAGGACGTCCCATTCCCATCATGTATGAATAGCGGGACTAGATACACCAAGAAAATTATTTACAGTGATTGTGCTCTCCCCCTCTCTCACTTCCCCGTGAGAGAGGGGGAGCCCCGAGGGGGTGAGTGTGTGTATTCGCTGCAGCACGAAACTGGAAAGTACGCAGATCTTCGGAGATCCCGAAGCGAATCAAGACGACAGGTATTGTCGCACTCCATCGGTATACTGTATCTAATACCGATGGAGGCCCCCGATGATACAAATCCGAAGACTTGGTGAACATACACTGAAGAATGCATCGGCTATTGCTGACAGCGAATTCACGGATTCCGATATCCCGCCGAGCTTATACTTCAAGGCAAGTCTTCTCTCCGGGCCACCCAGCATAGCCGGGGACGATGATCGCTATACATACATGCGCTACTGGACGGCATATACCTTATATTCATGCGCGAATCGCCGGGCGATATACGGGAGTATCTGGTTGCACTGCGATTGCCCGAAGACTTCGATGCATCCAATGGCGTACCGCTGCTCTACATCGAATGCAGATACAGACGCGCAAGCAAGCAAAAGAAAGAATGATGAAGTATCGCTATGACCTTCACTGCCACAGCAGCAACTCTGACGGCTGCAGGACGGTGTCGGAGCTGATAGCTCTGGCAAAACGCCGCGGCATGTCCGGCCTTGTCGTGAAGGACCATTACGGCTGTTCGATACTGTATCATTCGCAGAATGAATGTAAGCTCCTCTATGCAACGGACAATCATGCCGCCGATGTCGGGAAACACTATACGGGAACAGAGATGCGGTTCAGATCTGCGGACGATATAGACCGGCGGCTGAAAACTGATACTCTTCAGCAAAGGCATAAAACCTGTTGACAAGCGAATGAAGTAGTGGTATGTTCTCCCGCGGGAGAGTCACTATGAAAGTCCTTGTGTTCAACTGCGGCAGTTCATCGATAAAATTCCAGCTTTTTTCAATGCCTGAGGGCGATGTCATTGCCAAGGGTATGGTGCAGCGTATCGGGGAGAAGGGGTCTGATGCATCGATGAAGCGCGGGAACGACGAGATAAAGCTCGTCCGCGAGATCAAGGACCATACGGAAGGTCTTTCGGTCATTGAACATATGTTAACCGATCCGGCGAAGGGTGCGGTAAAATCGATGGACGAGATAGGCGCCTGCGGCCACCGGGTAGTCCACGGGGGCGAGGGATTCACCGCATCCATGCTCATCGACGAGCGCGTGGAGAAGGTCATTGAGGAATACTGCGATCTCGCCCCGCTCCACAATCCGCCGAACCTCACGGGTATACGCGAGGCGAAGAAATTCCTCCCGTCGGTGCCCCAGGTGGCATGCTTCGACACCGCCTTCCATCAGACGATACCGGAAACGGCGTATCTCTACGCGCTCCCGTACGAGCTTTATGAAAAATTCAAGGTGCGCCGTTACGGCTTCCACGGCACCTCGCACCGCTATGTCGCCGAACGAGGGGCAGCACTCCTCAAGAAACCGTTCGATCAATTCGACGCCATCACCTGTCATCTCGGCAACGGCTGCTCCATGGCGGCGGTAAAGAACGGCAAATGCGTGGATACGACCATGGGACTCACCCCGCTTGAAGGCCTCGTGATGGGCACACGCACCGGCGATTTCGACCCCGCCATCATTTTCTATCTCGAGCGCAAAGGCTATTCACTTGACGATGTTGACACACTCTGCAATAAGAAGTCGGGCCTCCTCGGCATTTCCGGGGTTTCGAACGATGTGCGCGACCTTGAGGAAAAGGCGGCGAAGGGCGAGGGGCGTGCGGCGCTCGCGCTCGAGATATTCGCCTACCGCATCCGGAAATATATCGGCGCCTATCTTGCGGTACTCAACGGTGCAAACGCCATCATCGTTACCGGCGGTATCGGCGAGAACGGCCCTATCATGAGGAAGCGCATATTCTCCGGCATGGAAAAGCTCGGCATTATCCTCGATGCGTCGAAGAACACGGCTTCCGTTAAGGAAGGCGAGATACAGGCATCATCGTCCGCGATCAAGCTCATGGTCGTTCCCACGAACGAGGAAGGGGCCATCGCCCGCGATACATACGCGATAGCGACGAAGAAATAAATGGCGAAACGGCGAGCCAGAAAAAAAACCTCACCGCGTGAAGCAAAAAAGAAAAAGATAGAAGGCGGAGCCTTTCGCCGTCTGACGAACACCGAGCGCGATGCGCTCCTTAAGAACGGTTGTACGTCGGAGAATTGGGACCGCGTGCTCGTAGCGGAAGGTTTCGACCCGGAACGCGTGCGTGCCGTTGTGTTCCAGGGTGCGGTGAAGATCGGCAGACTTTCGGGAACGCTTTCCTATCACGATTCCGTACCGCGTACCGCGGGGCTTTACCGCGCCAAGCTCAATAATGTCGTCATCGGCAATGGATGCTATATTTCCGATGTGCGCGGCTGGCTTTCCAATCTCGTCATCGGGGACGATGTGCTCATAGAGAACGCGGGTACGATAGAGTGCCGCGGAAAAACAGCGTTCGGGAATGCCGCTCGCGTGCCGGTGCTGAACGAGGGCGGCGGGCGTGAATTGCCGATAACCGCGCGTACGAGCGCGCAGATAGCGTATCTCGCCGTGTTCTATCGCGGACGGAAGCGTCTCATCGAACGCATCAACGCAATGGCGGACAGTTACGCGAAGAGCGTACAGGCGGACAGGGCCCCCATCGGGAGCGGGAGCCGCATCATCAATGTGAACAAGGTGGTCAATGTCGCCATCGGCGAATGCGCGGAAGTGAACGGCATTCAGTCGATAAAGGAAGGGACCGTCGATTCGTCACGCGAGGCAAAGACCGTCGTCGGCAACGGCGTTATCGCCGAGAATTTCATTTTCCAGAAAGGGGCATCCATCAAAGATGGCGCCGTCATCGCGGGGACGATCGCAGGCGAGGGATGCCGCATCGGGCGTCAGTTCTCATCGGAGAACTCGGTGTTCTTCGCCAATGCGGAGGCGTTCCATTCGGAGGCGTGCTCCGTGTTCGGCGGTCCGTATACGGTCACGCATCATCGCCCCACGCTTCTCATCGCAGCGGCATATTCGTTCTTCAATGCGGGGAGCGGTACGAATCAGTCAAATCACAAGTATCGCCTCGGCCCCTTGCATCAGGGCGTGCTCGAACGCGGGTGCAAGACGGGATCGTTCTGCTATCTCCTCTGGCCGTGCCGCATCGGCGCGTTTTCTACCGTCATCGGCAGGCATTATTCGAATTTCGATACCTCGGAGCTGCCGTTCTCGTCGATCACCGAAGAGCGCGGTGTTTCGATGATACTGCCCGGAAAGAATTTCTTTTCGGCAGGGATACGGCGCGACGGCAGGAAATGGCCCGCACGCGACCGGCGAACGGTCTCAACACCGCTCGATCTCATAACCTTCGATGTACTTTCCCCCTACACGATGCAGAAGGTGCTGCGCGCGCTCGCCATCCTCGGCGGACACGAAACGAATGACGCGAGCGGAAAAGCGGCGGCTAGTGCCGAGTTCATCACGGTCGGCGGCATACTCATGAAGCGTTCGCTCATCGGTATCGCACTCGATCATTACCGGACCATACTCGATAAATATTTCGGCGACCGCATTGTGACGCGACTTGCCGGGCAGCGTACGCCGCGCGGGATACGAAAGGCGCTTGAGCCGATGCGAACACCCAACGGCGGTGCGTGGATAGATGCAGCCGGGCTTATCGCGCCGCAGGCGAAGATAGAAACGCTCATCCGCGATGTTGAAAAAGGCACGATCGGATGCTACGACGCCATGCTCGTGCGTTTCCGCGCGATACACGATTCCTACCGGAACGATGAATGGGATTGGCTCTGCGCGGCGTTCGCTTCGCGCTACGGGAAGGCGCCGTCTGAAATGCCGCTTCCGGAATTGGCTGAGCGGCTTGCCGCGTGGAAGGATGCATCGCTCCGGATATTGACCACGGTGGAACGCGATGCTGCGAAGGAATTCGGCGCATACTCGGCCATCGGTTACGGCATCGACGGCGACGGCGAGAATGATTTTGCCGCGGTGCGAAGCACCTTCGACAACCACGCCTTCATAAAAGAGCTTCGCGCGGAACAGAAGACGATAACAACATCGTACGAGGCGTTGAAGCGCGTCATCGGCTGATCGGCATCGTCGCCCGCCCGCAACGAGGTGATAGCATTATCGCTTTGCTCTCATAACGGCCTTGTTGCCGGACTCTTTCACCCGATATTTCACTATTGCACGCACCAAAGCGAACGGCGGTTTGTCGAGGGGGAACTGTATCGCACCCTTTGAGCATGCGTATCCGGCTAATTCCTTTTTAAAGGCCGTGATGCCGCTCGGCGCGGGATAGAGCCCGATATGGTTCTTATACGCGGCGAAATACACGAGCGGCCTCTCCATATAATATCCCGGCATGCCGTATGATATCCTTTCGTCAGCGTCAGGTGCGGCGGCCCGGATCGTTGCCCGTAATTTCTTAAGTGTCGGACGGATCTCCTTCGGGCATTGTGCGATGTATTCATCGACCGTTTTATAATCGATTTTTGGTTTCTTCATATGATCTCCATGCTCTCGTACGACTACCATAGGAATAATCGGAGGAAAGTCAATTTATGGCAACAACGAAATTAACGAAAAGCACGAAAAAAGGGGGGCTACTATTCAATCCCTTCCCATTTTTCCTAATTTCGTATTTTTCGTAGTTCGAAATGGCCTAGCGCCGCACCTGAAAAAGCACATATCCGTCACGCGAAATAAGCCGCGTGAGCGAGCATTGCTGCCGCGATGCTGACGGGCGTATCCATTCCCTATCGTTCTTCTCAAGCGCAAGCACGAGCGCGATACCGTTCTTTCCGGCGGCGTGTGCGAGCGCGTTGAGCTCAGCGAGTGCAACGTTCTTTCCGGCGGAGGAAGAAAGTTCGCCGACGGCGAGGTCGAACTCGTCGTCCGCTATCGATGCGGGGAAATGATGGGCCTCGCAGAGCACAAGCTTTTCACCGGCGAGCGAATTCTTCTTTGCATTGCGGCGGATATACTCGATGCCGAGGAGGTCGCGCTCCACGGCGATAATATCGGCATCGGGGAAGCGCATGCGCGATACGAGCGGGAGAATGCCGTATGAGGGTCGAAATGCGAGCACTCGTCTGGGGGCATGGTTCATGATCGCGTCGAGGAATATCGGCACGGCGCTTTTCAATCGACGCGGATCGTCGCCGCCGATATCGAACGGGCGGTCGAAGCTCAAGCCGTCAACAGCGACCGTGTCGCGGAGATAGAGAGCGTCCGGCGCGGCTGTGTCTCTCGTGAACGATGGATCCGCCATCAACGAGTAGACCGCATGCGATGCGCTCTGCCCTTCTTTCACGAGCGGCATTTTTTCGCTGACACCGATCCCCTCGATCACAGGGGAAAGATCGTTTATCGCCACGATGCGAAGCTCTCCGGTCTCCGTAAGCCGCGTCCGCCCGCACGCAAGGAGGTGACGGATGAACGGCTCTCCGATGCGCGCCGGTACATTGCAGAGTATCCAATCGAAACGCTCTTCTTCGGGGACATCGCGATATCCGAGGCTGCCGTATACCGAGACATTGGATAGACCATGTGCGAGAGCGTTCGTTTTCGCCCAGTGAACGGCAAGGAGATCGCGGTCGACCAGGATAACCTGCGCGGCAGGGAAGCGGGCTGCGATGGGGAGTCCGAGTGCGCCGTAGCCGCAACCCATGTCAAGGACATGCGCCGGCTCCTTCGCCGGGAGATTCTCGAGAAGAAGGAGCGTACCCTCATCGATGCGCATCGTCGAGAACACATCGTGCGGTACGGCAAGACGCAGATGCGCCCCGAGCGCGTCATGCGTAAGCGCAGTTCTGTACCATGGATCGTTCCTGATATCGCCTTCGGGCATGATCATGCGTCCCTGAGGAGCGAGCCGGGGGTAAAGCCCGTTATCTGCTTGAACACTTTGTTGAAATAGAATTCATCCTCAAAGCCCGTCATGCGCGCCACTTCGCGTATGCGGTACTCACGGCTTTTCAGCATGCGTTCGGCGATGCGTATGCGCACTTCATTGGCATATTCCATTATCGTCTTTTTCATCTCGCGGTGAAAGAGCCGGCTGATATACTGCGGGTTCGCCCGGCAATAATCGCCGACCTCCTCGAGCGTGAAACGCCGGTGATAGTTGAGATAGATGAAACGCACCGCAGATTCCGCCTTTTGTGAACGGCGAGTGTCGTTCGTTCCCGTATCGGCGCTCATGATGACGGCGAGGAATTCGATGAGCCCGGCGCTTACCGCAAGCCCGAAGAAATTATCCTTCATCGTATGCGCGGCGTGCGCAGGGAGGCGGTTGAACACGGCATTGAGCTCCTCCGCCCGATCGATGGGGATATGAACGATGGGGGTGGACGGTGCAGTACCGTAGGAAGGGAAGAAGAGCGGGAGAAGCTCGTGGAACGGCATGATAAGCGGTCCCTTGTCGTCGACAAGATCGAACGTTATCTCGTAGTACTCGGTCGCGCTGCCGTCCTCGGCGGTGACAAAGCGATGCGGCATGTCGGCGGCGATAAGAACGATGTCGTTCTTGCGGACGGGATGTATCGCGCCGTCGAAACCCATACGGGAATCGGCGAGGAACATGAGCACATGATAGGTCGCATGCCTGTGCTCCGCGGGCCACGACGTTTCGATGCGTGCATGAGAAAAATGCTCGATGCGCAGATGATACCGGCGTCCGCTATGCTTTACCGACACACCCGACCGCTGTTCGGGCACGGTGTTCAATGGAAGGTAATAGTTTATCATCGCTTAATCATTACATCATTATTTTACAAAGAAACATCATATCTGTCTATTTGCATCGTTCCATGATGTAATTATACTTATGCGGTAAGAAATAAGCAAATGCATCGATACGAACACTGCATGAGGAGCCGGGAATGACTGCACATGAGCATCCGATCACAAAGGGAATGCGCGAGAAGGCGGCAGACCTCATAGCCCGTACCAAGGCGAACGGGGGCTTGCCCCGCTTGATATCGAGCGCTTCTGGACGGATGACGCGGCATGCCAGAAGGATAAATTCGGCGACATTCCGCAGATGACGCTCGGCATACGTATGAGCTGGGAATGCGTGTTCGATGAGCTCGGCATACCCGAAGATCCGTGGCGCTATCAGAACGACGAGCCTTGGGCGCTTGCCCTAGCAAAGCAGTATAACGACAAGGCGGAAAATATCGTCGGGCGCCGGCTTATCAATGAAAAGCCATCCGATCCGACAAAGCGATACCCCGGCACGAAAAGCCTTGCCGATGTTTTCGAGGCGAAGAACATGTGGCATGGCGGATCGTGGTGGCTTGAACAGGCGGCGAACACAGCGGACGAGCTTTCATCCCTGCTTGACCGCGTTGATGAGCGTAATAAGAATTTACGGGCATTCCTCCTTCCCGCGAATTGGGAAACCGAAAAGAAACGCCTTCTTGCGCTCGGCGTAAAGCCGCCGCTCTATCGAGGTCAGCGCGGACCGGTCACCTTTGCCACGTCCGTATTCGGCGTCGAGAACCTCATATTCCTCATCCTCGACAACCCGTCGCTCGCTGCGCGTTTCCGCGACGCGATCATTACGACGATGCTCGGTATTGCACGCGTCCTTGATGAAGAGGCGGGGTATGATCCGGAGACGGCCCCGCACGGCTTCTCGTTCGCGGACGATAACTGCGCCATGCTCAATGCCGATATGTACGAGTTCTTCGGCTATCCGGTGCTCAAGGCCATGTTCGACCGCTACAGCCCAAACCCGAAGGATGTGCGCTATCAGCATTCTGATTCCGCGATGGCGCATCTGCTCCCGATACTCGGCACGCTCGATCTCACCGGCACCAATTTCGGGCCGACGATATCGGTCGGCGAGATACGCACGCACTGCCCGCACGCGAATATCGACGGGCAGATGGCGCCGTTCACGTTCAGCCGGAACGAAGAGGAGAACATCGTCCTTGAAACGCTGCGTGACTTCGAGCAGGCGAAACCGACACGCGGCGTGAGCCTCATGACAGCGGGGTCCATCAATAACGGTTCGCGGCTGAGCGGCATGCGCCTTATCATGGCGGCGATACAGGAATATTGTCGTTATTGAAATTGTTTGCATTTCACCGGAAAATCGCTTACACTTGCCCCCATGTGGCCGCTCATCTACGCCCCTCGTATCAATGCCGCGTACGCGTTCGTTCCGTACAATATCAATTATACGACGATAGTTCGCGATATGCGGACGACCGGGCATGTGCACCGTGTGTATCACTGCATGTTCTTCATGGATGGCGAGGCGTTCCTTGAGCATTCGCACGGTACGTTCACGGTCAGGGAAAAGGATATCATCGTCATCAACCCGAACGATAAGCATGTGTTCGTAACGCGGGCAAAGGATGTCGTGTATTTCACGTTTAACTTCTATCTGGTGCCCGTCGACGAGCTTGTGCGTGCGGGGAATGACTTCGGGAAGAATATTCGGGATGTGACATACCTTGAAACGTGCGGTGAAACGAGACCGCTCGCCGAACTTTTCGGCATCCCGCAGACGGGGATACATGTGCGCTACGAAGGCGCATCCTGGGACCGTATACGCATCGCCGTCGATGCGCTCAATGCGAGCCGCCTTGAGTATTTCATGGATCCGTCGGCGCCGACGTATGGAAGCGATGTGATACGCCGCGGTGCCGACATTGTGGCATTCTTTCATCGCGTACTTCTTCACACCGCCTGGCGGCAGCCGGAAAGCACGGATCATGCCGATGCGCTTGCCGCGAAGATAGTCGCCTATCTCAAGAAGAACGTCGAGAAGAAATATTCGCTCAGGGAACTCGCCGCTCACGTGAAATATACGCCGAACTATCTCTGCTCGCATTTTAAGAAGGCTGCGGGGATGAGCATAGCACAGTACTATAACCGATTGAAGATAGAGCAGGCATGCAATTATCTCCGCGCGACGAATCTCTCGGTCACCGAAATAGCCTATCGCCTTGATTTCAGCTCATCGCAGCATTTCGCCCGCAATTTCAGACAGGAAAAGAAGATGTCCCCGCGCGAATATCGGGAGCGGCTGCCGTAGTATCGGGAATCGTAATCCTGTATACAACTGTCGTAGCAGCATGATTGTCCGTTCTTGTGCATGGCTGTATACTAACGGCATAGGAATGTTCACGGGAGTACCATGAAAGCCCTCGTTCATACCGCTGCCAACAGGTTCGAAATGAGCGATGTCCCTGCTCCGATACCGGGGGAGGCCGAAGTCCTCATACGTGTCATGGCCGTGGGGATCTGCGGGAGCGATGTACACGGTATGACAGGAAAGACCGGCCGGCGCAAGCCGCCGATAATCATGGGGCATGAAGCGGCCGGTGTCGTGGAACGCGTCGGCGCAAGCGTTACGAAGTGCGCGTCGGGCGATCGCGTCACCTTCGACTCAACGATCTATTGCGGTACATGCGAATACTGTAAGAGCGGCCGCGTCAATCTCTGCGATAACCGCCGCGTGCTCGGCGTATCCTGCGATGAGTACAGACAGGACGGCGCGATGGCGGAGTATGTCGCTGTGCCGGAGCATATCATCTATCGCCTGCCCGACGGCATGTCGTTCGAAAAGGGCGCGATGATAGAAGCGCTTTCCATCGGCGTTCATGCGGTGGAACGTACGGCCATAAAGCAGGGAGGCTCCGTCGTTATCGTCGGCTGCGGCATCATTGGCCTTATGACATTGCAGGCGGCGCGTGCGAAAGGCGCGGGTACTATCATCGCCGTTGACCTTGACGCGAATAAACTGTCGTTCGCTAAGAAGTTCGGCGCATCGGTGTGCATCGATCCGAAAGCGACGGATGCGGTGAAGGCGATATATGATGCCACCGGCGGAAAAGGCGCGGACGCCGCATTCGAGGCGGTGGGCATTTCGCAGACGGTTTCGACCGCGGTGAATTCGGTACGCAAGGGCGGAGAAGTGACGCTCGTGGGGAATCTCGCACCGGAAATAAACTTCCCGCTGCAGACGGTAGTGACCCGCGAGATACGCGTGAACGGATCATGCGCATCGGCAGGTGAATATCAGAAATGCATCGATCTGATCTCGGGCGGCAAAGTCGATGTGAGATCACTTATCAGCAAAGTCGTGCCGCTTGCTGATGGCGAGAAATGGTTCCATGCGCTGCTTGAGAACAAGGAGCCGCTGTTTAAGGTGATATTGAAGCCGTAATGACGAGATCCGCAGGCGCGGGGTCGCGCGACCCCGCCTGCGGACATCAAGGAGCATATATGCCGCACAATTTCTTCGACCTCACCGGGAAACGTGCCGTCGTCACCGGTGCCAGCCGCGGGCTCGGCCAGTACTTCGCACGCGCGCTCGCGAAAGCGGGGGCGGATATCGTTCTCACGGCGCGGAAGAAAGAGGATTGCTATGAATTCATGAACGAGATCCGTTCCCTCGGACGCGCGGTCGCGGCGTATTCGCTCGACGTGACGAAAGAAGAGAGCATCAATGACTTTGCGGCGGCGGTGCTCAAGGACCTCGGCCGCATCGATATCCTTGTCAATAATGCCGGCATGAACCGGCGTAAGCCCGCGCTTGAAGTGACCTGGGATGACTGGAACGCGATACTCGATACGAATCTCCGCGGATCGTTCTTCGTGTCAAAGGCGTTCGGTGCTTCGATGAAAAAACGCGGCTGCGGGCGCATCATCAATATCGGTTCTGTCACCTGCGTATTCGGCTATGCGGGGCTTGTGCCGTATTCGGCAAGCCGCGGGGGTGTGGCGCAGATGACGAAGGCGCTCGCCGACGATTGGGGGAAGTTCGGCATCACCGTGAATTGCCTCGCCCCCGGCTGGTTCAAGACCGAGCAGAACAAAATGCTCTATGATGATCCTGAATGGGTGAAGTATATCTGTGACCGCATACCGCTCAAACGCCCGGGGAAGCCCAATGACCTTGACGGCGCGGTCGTGTTCCTTGCATCCGATGCGAGCGAATATATCACGGGGCAGGTGCTTCTCGTCGACGGCGGCATATCGACGGGCGCGACAAAAGCGACGATAGAGAAGACAGATAAGAGCGGGAAGAAGTAGGATATATGGAAACACGACAATGCGGCGCAGCCGATCTCAGGTTATCCGTACTCGGTCTCGGCTGCTGGGCGTTCGGCGGCGGCGACTACTGGGGTGCGCAGGATCAAAGCGACGTCGATTCCGTTGTGCATCGCGCATACGAACTGGGGATCAACTATTTCGATACCGCCGAAGCGTACAATGACGGCAGGAGCGAAGAGTCGCTCGGCAAAGCCATCAAAGGATTGCCGCGCGAGAAGCTCATCATCGGTACAAAATTATCGCCCTCGAATTGCGAGCCGAAGACGCTCGTCGAGCATTGCGAGGCATCGCTTAAGCGGCTTGGTATTGACGCCGTAGATCTCTATATGGTTCACTGGCCCATCAATCCGAGATCGGTCGAGCATTATACGAAAGCGAAGATACTGCCGACCGTCGAAGGCGCTTTCACGGCGCTCGGAAAACTACGCGCACAGGGAAAGATTCGCCATATCGGTGTGAGCAATTTCGGTGTGCCTGTTCTCACGGAATCGAAATCGTTCGGTGTGCCGATAGTCATCAACGAATTGCCGTACTCGCTCCTCACGCGGGCGATAGAATTAAGCATACTCCCGCACTGTCAAGCGAACGGCATCGGCGTGCTTGGATATATGTCGCTCCTCCAGGGCATCATCTCGGATAAATTCGCAACGCTTGCCAATATCCCGGCGGTCAGGAAGCGCACCCGCCATTTCGATTCGCGCACGAACGAACAAGCACGTCATCGCGAGAACGGCTTTGAGCGCGAGACGGACGAGGCGCTTCATGCGATACGAGATATTGCAGCAAAAGCGAAGATGCGCGTCACCGACATCGCACTTGCATGGGCGGCATCGAAGAGCGGCATCACATCATCCCTGGTCGGCGCGCGGAATATCGCTCAGCTTGAGGAGAATATACAAGCAGTGGAAAAGCCGCTTTCGGCGGATGTCATCGATGAGCTTGACTGCGCGACCGCACCGCTCATGGATGCAATGGGGCCGGCATTCGACTACTATGAGAATACTGCCGACGATAGGACGGTGTAAGTATGGATGGTATCGTATATCGAATGAAAGAACGGACGATTCAAGGTGTGCGGCCGGTTAATTTTCATTCAGCGGGTCCGATGATAATGCCCGTAGTGGTGGCGTTACTTCTGCACACGGCGGTATTTGCGGAGTCCAAAAATAATCCCGTGCTCTCTCTTCCGATCGCGAATGAAAAGTTGGTTATCGCCCATAGCATGACAAAAACTCTCCCCGGGCTGACCGGTACGTTCACCATGAATAAATATCTGCCGACAGGAGATTATTCCAATATCGGCGGGTTCAATCTGGTATTCCCTATCAGCGGGTTCTTTGGCGGGGTGAACGGCACCGGCCTTGCGTCCGCAGCCTCGAAAAAAACAATGGACGCCGGGGCACAGCTGGCGCTTGACCGCATTGTCGAACGCGAAATGCGAACGGCATTGTATTTCGGGATCGACGGGTTCGATATGTATTATCCGGGCGGCGAAGAGAGCGAGGGGGAGCTGAACCTATACCATAATGTCATCGAGAGCTATCTGCGCGTGGCCGAGGAAAAGGATCTGAAATTCCGGATAGCACTGAGCTTGGGAAATTACCGGATACAAGGGGGCACTGAACGCACCATCGACGTGATGGCAAAAAAGCTGAAGCTGCTTTTCGAAAAGACGGCATCATCAAAAAAATGGCTGAGGACACCGGACGGGCGACTTATCTTCTTCACTTTCGGCACATTGAAGATCGTAAGCGGCATTTCGGATGCGTCCGTCGTTCTGCGGGATTCGGCGGCAGCAGAGGTGAAGATGAAGTCCGTGGCCGATGCATACGACACTCTGTTCCAGAGGATAGGCGTACGCGGTGCGATCGTATTCCATCTCGATGGGATATATAATCTGACCCGGAAAATGAAGGGGAATAAGATCGATCCGCCCGCCGGAGAACTCGACTTTCCGCTCTATGAAAGATATGTATCGCTCATCCTCGATTATTTTCCGGCGATCACGGGGTTCGAATGCATGGAGACCGCTGAGAACCTGCTTGCATGGGGACGCGTTACGGAGCTCTGCCGTGAACGCAATCGAACGTGTGTCCTTCGGGTATTTCCCGGCGGCACTATGTCAAAAGTATGGTCGGTCTCGAAAAATGAGCGCGAACTTGACCTCAATGAAATAAAGCAGGGGTTTGAGGATCTTCGCCGTATAGAGATGCCGAGCCGCCTTTCATCAACGTTTCGTTCACTATGGGGTGTTGCGATCAGCAATGATGTGCAGATGGTCGGCATCGTGTCATGGGACGACTACGAGGAGGGGCATCATCTTGCCCCGGAGATCAACCACAATTTCGGGTTCGGGATACTGATGAAATATTTTAAAGCGTCGTGGAAGAAGGAACCCCTGCATTTCCCCGATCAGGCCGTCGTGTTCTATAAAAAATACAGATCAGAGATACAGCCGCTCTTATTCCCGATCGCGATCGGACGTCCGCAATGGATGATCGGCGAGAAGGAATGGTCGGATCTGCTTGCATCCGACGATGCTGTTGAGATCGTCACGGCCTTGAAAGAGCCGGGCGTGCTTTTTTTTCGCGGCCGGAAGATCGGCGATGTACCGGCAGGGCTTAATTATGTCATGCTTCCGCTCTCCCCCGGGCCGGTTTCTGTCCGAGTTGAGCGTTCCGGCAAGCCGATCGTCGAGCTTCATTCGCCGGAATGGATCACCGACAGGCCGTACCGTAGCGATCGCACTACGTTTGTCTGGGAAAGCGAGCACGATAATATTTTTAAGACCATTTTTCCCGGGGAGACGAACGTTTCGTGGAATGAATACTCGCAGGGGGCTGACGGTGTTGCGAATTGGAAGAAGTTGTATCCGACCTTGGGGGGGAAAGAATGAGAATGCGCCACAGGGTTATGAACACAGGGAGAATGCGATGAAAAATGTTTTCATACTCATAGGCATAGCGGCATGGCTTGGTGCTGCGGACGAAAGAGTGCTTTTCGACTTCAGTGTCGGGCTTGATCTTTCAAAACTTACGACGGTGGAGACAAAAATTTCGCACATCAGATCTGATAAAGGCGCCGGGCTCGGGATCGAGTTCAATGAAAAGTACGATTATGCATGGCCTGGCGTGAAGATAACGGTACCGGCGGAATTGAAGGACATATCGAGATACACCGCGCTCGTTGTTGAAGTGAGGAATATCGGTGTGAATCGCGCGAATCTCGGCTGTCAACTCGAGAGTACCGGGGGTGAGAAGGCGAATCGCCGCTGGGTGCAGAAAATGTACATCAACCCCGGTGAAAAAAGGGCATGGATAATATCGCCCGCGCGCGTCGAGGCGCTGCCGCCGGGATTTGTCGTGCCGGAATTGTTCCACATGAATGGCATTCCTTCCTGGGCGCGAAAAGGAAAAGAAAAGGACCTTCTTGATATGGCGGACCTGCAGACGATCATTTTCTATGTCACCCGACCGACCGAGCGGTACAGCATCGTTATCGAACGCATAGGGCTGGTCGGTGAGAATACCGTGCGCAGCGTTCCGGTCGATCCGCTGCCGTTCGTCGATACGTTCGGGCAGTATCTGCACGATGAATGGCCGGGCAAAACGCATTCCATTGAGGAGATGAAAGCGAGGGCAGACGAGGAAGCAAAGGATATCGCTGCACGCCCAAAACCGAACGATCGCAGCATGTTCAATGGATGGAAAACGGGCCCACGGCAAGAGGCTCGCGGTTTTTTTTATACGGCAAAACATGACGGAAAATGGTGGTTCGTCGATCCGGAAGGGTATCTTTTTTTCATGCACGGCATGCATGGTATGCGCTTCGGCACCCTGACGCCCGTGGCCGAGCGGGACACATGGTTCAAGGATGCGCCGTTCAACGCCCCCTCGTTCAAGGATTGCTTCGGGCGGTCACGCGTCGGTCTTTCGGATTATGAGGGGTATCGCGGACGCGAGGTCGCCGTCTTCAATTTCCATGTAGCGAACCTGAAACGAAAATACGGCGCGGAGAACTGGCGCGAACGGTTCATCGATATCTCGCTTGCACGCCTTGCCAGCTGGGGGATGAACGCGCTGAGCGCCAACGGCGATGGTGCGTTCTACTATAAGCGGAAGCTGCCCTATTATTTCTACATTGACGGGAATAAGAACGGGACGATGCTTGAGGCGTCGAAAGGATACTGGAGCAAATTCTACGACGTATTCGCCCCCGATTTCGAGGAAGACCTGAGGAAGATAGTCGTCAGCCGTGCGTCGAATGCGTTCAATGACCCGTGGTGCATCGGGCTCGGCATCGATAACGAACTTTCCTGGGGCGACGAACGTGATGAGAATGTGCTTGCTGCCGCCACACTTCAATGCCCGGCAACACAGCCGGCAAAGATCGTATTTGCGAATGATCTGCGGGCGAAATACGGCGATATCGGGAAGCTCAATGAGGTCTGGGGTTCATCGTATGGATCATGGGACGCGATCCTTGCCGCTACGAATGCACCCGATACGAATCGCGCGCATGCGGACCTTTCCGCGTTCTATGCGAAGACCGCGGATAACTATTTTCGAATGTGCCGTAACGCAGTGAAGGCGTGCTCGCCGAAGCACCTCTATATGGGGTGCCGTTTCGCGTGGACGCAGCCGCGCGCGGTGTACGCATGCGCGAAATATGCCGATGTCATTACGTACAACATATATAGGACGGATATCCGTACTGCATCGATACCCGCCGATATCGACAAGCCGTTCATGGTCACGGAATTCCACATCACCGCGCCCGACCGCGGATATTTTTCGCCGTCAGGTCTGGTGGAAGTGGCCGATCAGCGGCAGCGCGCGAGCGGTTATCAAGGGTATGTGAAAAGCGTCCTTGAGAACCCCCGCTTTGTGGGCTGCAATTGGTTCATCTATCAAAGTCAGCCGCTTACGGGAGCGAACTTTGCGTCTGAGAACTATCAGTCCGGGTTCGTCGATATATGCGACACGCCCTATGCGGAACTGGTAGACGCCTGCCGCGAGATAGGTTATTCCATGTATGGATACCGTGCAGGCGGACAGTAAAAGCAATCCACCAATACGACGAATATGGGCCAAGAGGAGAAACGCACATGAAGCAGGATGTTCTCGACGCGCTTTCGGGTCGATCCCCAAAAAAAATACCGAGCAAGGAAACGCTCAATCATCCGGCCATTATCAAGCATGTAACGGGCATCGACCCGTTCGACAATACGCCGGAAGCGTTCGCCCTCGCCTGGGAAAAACTCGGCATCGATATTCACGTAGCGAAGCCGGAGAAGAACGCCCCGCGCCCAAAAGTGCCCGGCGGCACCTGGGAAGAGAACGGCACCACCTACAGCGATTACGGCGTCTATCCGACGGCAATGGAACACTCAAAGAACACATCGCTCGATTTTGACTGGGTGTTCGATCACGATACGGCAAAGGACGATTTTAATCTCGCAAAGCGCATCGAGTTGCAGCGTGAACGAAGCGGGAAATTCGCACGTGACTTCGGGGACAAAGCGGTGATGTACGATCTCTATTACACCACGCTCTTCATGTGGCCGGTGATGAAATTTGACTGGCAGCCGTTCATGATGGCCGCGATGGCCGAGCCCGATCGGTTCGATAAGCTCTTCGAGCGATGGGCCATTATCAGCCGAAAGCGGTTCGAGGCGTTCGCCGCAGCCGACGATAAAGTCGTATTCTGTCATGACGATCTTTCCACAGGCACCGGGCCGGTATTCCCGCCGACATTCTACGAAAAACATATTTTCTCGCGGTATCAGCAGATAATGGAGCCTGCGGTGAAAGCGGGAAAGAAAATTGTTTTCGTATCCGACGGCAATATCGACATATTCCTCGAACGCCTGCTCGATATGCCGATCGCCGGCATCATGTTCGAGAATCCGGCGACGCCCTTTCAGCGCGTGCTCGATACCTGGGGTAAAGCGAAACGCGGTTTCATCGGCGGCATATCGACGGAGCTCCTTACGAACGGAACGCCCGCGCAGGTCGCCGATCATACGAAGGAAGTGATAGAACAGGGGCGGCAGCATCCGGGGTTTATTATCAGCTCATGCGGCGGTTTGCCGGGGAATATACCGCTTGAAAATATCATTGCTTATTTCGAAACACGCAGTACCATGGGCTGTCCGTCGCAATTGCCCTGAGACATACTATCCTGTATAATCACAAGAGGAGAAAACGTATGAATACATGCGGGGTATCGTCGTCATCGATCGCTCGCCTCGCCAGAGCGCTTCCCCTTGCTGTCATTTGTTTCTCCGCCTTTTTACTTTTTCCGCCATGCGCACATCCCTCTGATGCCGATGTGAAAATGCCGAAAATCGTTATCGGCAACATCATGCTCTGGTCTACGCCGGGGTCAAAACGCTTTCAGAAAGGGTATATCACTCCGGCGGGAGAAGCCGGCGGGTTTTACGAGAACGCGCCGCTGCTGCCTATCTATGGAGAACGGACCAACAGCACGCCGGGAATGTTCCGACAGATATTCATCGATGCGAACAAAGCGGGCATTGACGTAATTGAGGTGGATTGCTTCGAGGATATGGGGCCGAAATCGCTTCTCTGGTGGGCGGAAGAGGCGCGGCGCGCCGGTACTGATGTGAAGATATGCATCATGATGGACCGCATGGACAAAAAAGGCGCCGATTTCCTTGCGGTGATATCGAAGAGCAAAGAGCTTCTCGATCATCCATTCCTTTTCAAGGTCGCCGGCCGTCCCCTGGTGATATCGTTCGGCTACTACGGCGCGGATGTGTGGAAGGAACGCATCGCTCGCGCACGCGCCGCCGGGGGAGACTTCTGCATCATAAACGATCTCTCAGGCCTCGGAAAGGACGTATGGAACGATGGGCGCGTTCCCGAAAAGGCGCTTGCCGGCATAGAAGCGACCGACGGTATATATAATTTCGCCGGCAATCCGTCATTGTTCGCAACGGGGAACAGCATCGTCAGCGCGATGAAGCAAGCCGCCGCATCGATGGCACAGCCGAAGATGATCGGAGCGAGCGTCCGCTGGGGATATATATCGAGCACACGTGTCGGGAATATGAGCTCGCCGATGGGGACAAGAATATATCGGCATACATGGCTCGACATCATGACCAATGAGATCGATCTCGTTCACCTGACAACGCTGAACGATTACTCTGAAACAGAGATGGAGTGTTCTGCGAATACGACGTTCACGTTCAACGATCTGAACGCGTACTTCGGTGCGCGCTGGAAGACCGGCGTGTGGCCGAAGCGCGAGAAGCCTCAAGCATTCCTTTCCTATCGAAAAGCCGTGGTCGCCGATGAACCGAGTCTATTCGAACTCGTACTGCTCGTTCCGAATGCGACGGATAACGCATCCGATGCGATCGCGCGGCGATACAGCGCCGATGTCCGGGTACGATGTTCCGACGGATCGATCGTTACGCTTGAGCCCGCTGCAGCGGAGCCATTACCGGGGCATCTCTGTTGGAACTTTTCTTCAAAAGGCATCTCCGTCGTCGGCTTCGGTATTCCGAGCGTTCGCGTTCGTCTGGATGGAAAAGATATTCTCGTGCCGCGCGGGGCGCTTGCGCCGTTCGCGATAGTACGCAATGGCGAATCGGTCGCGAGAAAATGGCTTCATGTTCCATTGCACCGCATCGCTTCGGGGATAGACGCGGCACTCGCAGTGGCGACCGATGATCTGGGTTCCTATCCGCGCCGTATCTCCATCAGCGGCGTTCCCTGGAAGGATGCGATGGGCGGGCTTATTGAACTCAACGCAAATCCGCTTACCGGCATGACAATGGCGAGCGATATGAGCGGCGGATTTACCGAAGCGGAGTACGACGGTCCGGGGTATCAGCCCATACGCTATGAGCATGAGCGGGAAAAACGCGTTTTCATGGACGAGATCGATCGGTATACCGCGGTCATACGTATGAACGACGATACCTTCGTTTTCCCGTCCCCGGTACAGGCAAAGCCGCCGCGGACAAACATATCTTTACCTGTCGACACGGCGACGATAATGGATTTCATCATCGAACCCGGCACCGTTCTTATTGACCGCGGACATATGCATCGCGATGTGAAGCTTCCAAGCGCCGCCGCTGCCCCAGGCATTGAACGGGATGGTCCCGAAGCGCCGTGGCATCTGCGATTCGACGGTGTATCGAACCGCATCGCGCTCATCGGGGCGAACGCGCCCGTCGGCGTCAACCCCATGTGCATGCCGCCGGGACCGGTAACGATCGAGCTTCGGCTGCGCCCTCGATCGTCCGTTGCGGCGCAGACGATATTCGCGTCTATCGGTGCTGTGGCTAATATTAAACTGCAGGGCGATATGACGCTCGAGATCACACGCATGAACGAGGAGCGCATCGATGTCGTACTGCCCGGAAGGACGCCGCTTGTTGAGAACGCCTGGAGCCATGTCGTTGTGACGTTTAACGGCAGAGAACTGGCACTGTACGTGAATGGAAAACCCGACGGTACTGTTTCCTGTCTGGGGCTTCGCACCGAAGAAAGAAGTTTTCTCGGCGGCCCGAGCGGTCTTGGCGGTTTTTTCAGCGGCGACATTGGGATGTTCCGCGTATTACAGCGAAGTGTTGCCGCACGGGAAGTTGAGGATCGATATTCGGCGGATAAAAGCCGCTTTGGCAAGCGATAAAGATCATGCAACGGAGGCAGCTATGAAGAACAGCATCAAGTCATGCGCAGTCCCCATCATGTCGATATTCCTTTGTTGGAGCGGGTTCGCAAAAGAGATTGTCGATATACAGAAATTGGTGAATGATGCCATTTCCAATAAAACGCAGCGCATCACGCTTCCCGCCGGGCGATTGTATCCCGCGAGCGATTACGTTATGATAGAGAAGGCGAACGGCCTTATCATCGAAGGCGCCGGGGCGGATACGGTTATCGTTGCAAGGACGCTCCGTTCGACGTTCAGCATATTTCGAAGTACCAATGTCGCCATTCGGGATCTCTGCATAGACTACGATCCCCTGCCGTTCACACAGGCGACTATCACGGCGATATCTGCTGATCGCACGGAATTCGATTATGAGGTCCATGCCGGGTATCCCGCCATGGAAGGTGCGTACAGTACGACGCAGATATATCTCTTTGACAAGAACACACGCGCGTGGAAACGCGATGTGCCCGATCTCTATTTCAGGAAGAACGAAATATTATCCCCGACGCGGGGGAAACTGCGCTCGCTCACAAAGCACTGGATGGACCACAGCGGCATTGTCGTCGGCGACTACTTTATTTTTACCACGAGAAAATCGCATGCGATACAGATCTATAACAGCACATCGGTACGCGTTGAGGACGTTATCGTGTATACGGCGCCTTCCGCCGCGGTGCTCTGCCGCTATATGGACGGCGATAATTATTTTCGGTTCACGATCAAGCGCGGACCGCTGCCGAACGGTGCCCGCGAAGAGAGGCTTATCTCCACGGGGGCCGACGGTTTCAATTACGGCGTCGGGCGGAAGGGCCCCGTTCTCGAGCGCTGCGATTTCTCCTTCATGGGCGATGATTCGGTCAATTTTCACGGACACGCCCACCCCGTCATCGACTATGACGGCGGGAGAACGGTATGGATAGCGAGCCGCTGGGATGGCGATATGGAATCGACAATAGCGCTCTTTCGCACGGGCGACACGGCACGGCTCTTGACCTACGGATCGTTCGCCATGCTCGGGGATGTTCCCATAGCGAGCATGACCATCGAGGATGCGAAGAAAGACCTGATAAAGGATGCCGTGGTCACCGAATGGCGTTTTCCGAAGGATGCCAAGGGCGTTACCGTATGCCGCGTGGAACTCGCCCGGCCGCCGGCATATGCGCCGAAGTTCGGAGATGCGTTCACCATGCCCGCACTCGATGCGCCGAACTGGGCGATACGCGACTGCCGCTTCACGGAGCATCGCGGCATCGGCATACGCATGCAGTCGCCGCACGGCATCATCGAAAGGAGTGTCCTTGAGAACATTAAAATGGCTGCGATACAGATAGCACCGCAGATCAGTTTCTGGGCGGAGGCGAATTGGGTGAACGATGTCATCATCAGGAACAATACCATCCGCGATTGCGGATACGATCCGGTGATGTGGAGCCCGATAGACCGTGTGGGCTACGGCGCCATCGCGGTCACGACCATGACGCCGCGCCCGGCGGATAACGAGCTTATGCGCTTGCCGCAGCTTCCGCTTAACAGGAACATCGTCATCGCGAGCAACCGCATCGACGGGTGTTCGGTCGCGGGGATCTTCATCAATGCCGCGAACGGCGTACGCATTTCAGGGAACAGCATACAGCGTGTGAATCAGAAGGACGGCTCCCGCGCCGGGACGAACTATGCGCTCTGCTCCACGCATGCGATCACCATACTCAATTCATCCAATGTAAGCGCTGTCGGGAATCGTATCGGCGCACCGGGCGATCTCGCGCAGGGCGAGATGAAGGATTACGGCGACTATTCGAGACGGCTTGTCAGGGAGCGTTACGGGGAATAGGGTGCTGCGCATACCAAGCGCCGCGCTGATTCGCATCGTAATCTCGTATACATCAGGAACAGTACGGTATTAGCCGCTTTCGCACAACGGTATTATCGATATACCATAGAAAACAAGGAGCGGCACATGAGCGATACCGTGACCAAGGAACAGGCGGCGGCGAAAAAGCGGCTCGAAGAGAGATACCCCGACTACCGCGGCGTGGACGACGATTATGTCCATGCGAGCGAAGAGGCGATAGAGCGATTCCTCGACCGGAAATTCGGGCTGCGCATTCATTGGGGCCCGTACTGCATGTTCAATTTCCGCGAATCATGGGGGCTGCCGCGTGCCGGCCATCCGATGCATGCTGAGTACGAGAAGAAAGCGCTGGAATGGAACCCGTCGAAATTCAATGCCGATGAGTGGACACAGATGATGAAGGACGGAGGGATACAATTCTTCTCGTTCACGACGAAGCATCACGACGGCTTTTCGATGTACGACACGAAGACACGAATAAAGCGCCGCATGGGGCACACGCCGCCGAACGAGGGAAAGATCGTCGACTGCGATATGAGCTACAGCATCATGGAAACACCGTTCAAACGCGATGTGGTCCGCGAGCTCATCGACGCGGGGCGTAAGCGCGATCTGGGGATCGGGCTCTACTTCTCGCATATCGACTGGTTCGACATGGATTTCCGCTGCGATCGATGGACCCCGCACCTCGACAGGGACTATCCCCCGAAAAGCGATCCGGCGGGGTATCGCCGGATGATTCAACGCCATCGCGAACAGATGCGCGAGCTTTCCGCCAATTACGGACCCATCGATATTCTGTCACTTGATATGAATCTTCCTGACGAGGAGCACGGCTTCACAAAGGATATCATCGAGACGGTGAAGATGGCACGGCGGCTTCAGCCGAACATGATGATAAGGAACCGCGGCATCGGCGCCTACGGTGATCATCATACGCCGGAACGCAGCATCCCGAGCGAAAAGGAATCGGCGAAGGAGCTCTATGATCAGCATAATTTGAATAAGATGGGGCGTCCGTGGAAAGCGATATACCCGGGCAGCATCAATTTCTCCTACATGAGCTATGACGAGTACAAGCCGGGCGAATGGATAATCGATAATCTCGTCGATGTTACGGCGAAGGGCGGGATATTCCAGGTGGGCTACGGTCCGTCGCCGACGGGTGAATTCCATCCCGATGTGAAGGACCGCTTCGCATATACCGGCGCATGGCTCTCGGCGTACGGCGAGGCGATATACGATACGCGGCGTTACGATGTCTATCAGGAAGGGCGTCATGTCCGTTATACGCGGAGCAAGGACGGGAAGACGGTCTATGCGATATTCCTCCGCTGGCCGAGCAGCCACTTCGATGTCGGCTCGATGAAACTCACTTCGCTTGCGGGAAAGAATATCGCATCGGTGTCGATGCTCGGGATGAATGATGCGCTCCGCTTCAAACAGGGAAGCGACGGCGTGGTCATCGATATACCGAAGCATTTCCGCGACGAGAACAGCCGCCCGTCGAAGAAGGGGGCTGTCATTAAGTTCACGCTGGGGTGAGAGGGTGTGCGTTCCCCGATATCCGGTGTATCTCAGCGGCAAGTGCTTTTACCTCGAACGGTTTCTGGAGGAATCCCTGCACTCCCTCGGCCAGCATCTCCTGCGCGTCACCTTCGATGCTGTACCCGGAGATCAGTATCACCTTGACATCGCGGTTGATCGCCCGCAATCGCTCCCAGGTCGCTCGTCCGCCAAGCCTCGGCATCATCATGTCAAGCAGAACGATATCGATCGTTCGCCAATGGTCTCGATACAATGATTCGGCCTCGATCCCGTCCGCCGCACGGGTCACCTGATATCCCATCGCGGTCAGCAGGGAAAAGATCAGGTCACGGATGGTCATTTCATCATCGACGATGAGCACATGCGTGCCCGCTGCAGCCGGCGGCAACCGATCTGGCACCGGCGGCTCTGCGCCGGCCGAGGCCGTTCTTTCATGGGCCAATGGAAGATACACGGCGATCTCGGAACCCGCCCCTGTCGCGCTTTTCACATCGATACAGCCTTTGTGATTGCGCACGGTACCGTAGACGGCCGCAAGCCCGATGCCGGTACCGACGCCGGCTCCTTTGGTGGTAAAGAACGGTTCGAACATGCGCTGCTGTACCTCGTTCGTCATGCCGATGCCGGTATCCTTCACGGCCAGCCGCACGAAACTGCCCGGACCTATCCCGTATGAGGCCAGCAGCGGATCGCCATCGGACAGATATGTCTCGCTCGTAGTCATGGACAATGTGCCGCCGGATGGCATGGCATCGCGGGCATTTATCGCAAGATCGAGAAGCATGCTCTGCAGCTGTGAGGGATCGCCCTCGATCACCGGCGACGGCGCGGATAATGTCCGTTCGATATGGATGCGTTTATCGATGCTTCGTTCGAGGATAATGCAGGTATCGTCGATGATCCGGTGAATATCGACCGGGACTGAGAGGTACTTGCCCTTACGGGCGAACGCGAGTAGATGGGACGTGAGCTCCGCGACGCGGGTGCCGATATTTTTTATCCGAGCGGCATAGCCCGTGATCTTTTCGGGGGGCTCCGTGTTCGCCGTACGGATTATCAGTTCCGCAAAACCGTTGATGCCCGCGAGCTGATTGTTGAAATCATGCGCTATGCCGCCCGCCAATTTTCCAATGGCATCCATTTTCTCCATCAGATGCAGACGCTCGCGCAGCGCTTCCTTTTCCGCCTGCTCGTGCTTGAGCCCCGTGATATCCACGACAATGCCCCGCAGGCCCAGAGGACGGCCGTCGCGGACAACGGGGTTGGAGTGAATGAGCACCGGGAAACGACTGCCGTCCTTGCGCATCACCGTGTATTCATGCGCTGCGGGCTCGCGGTTCTGCATGCGCTCCCGTATGAACGAAAGCGCCTTGTCCCGGTCTTCAGGCGGGAACATCTGTGCCGCATATACTCCGGCCTTAAGATCATCGCGGGAATAGCCGAAGGCACGGAGCGCGGGCTCATTGACGTACGTAAACCGGCCGTTGTCATCGAACTCGAAGATTATCTGCGGGAGTTCATCCACAAAAGCGCGGAACGCCCGTTCGCTCTCGATATGCAGGTCGAAGGCGCGGATGCGGAACGTCTCGAGAAGCCATATGCAGAACGTGATGACGCCGAACAATATCAGGAATGTGTACTTGATATCCGGCGAGAGCGCTCTCGATACCGTGAACAGAAGAACGGCGGCGGTCAGCCAGTAGGCGGAAAGCACCAGGGAACCGATGACACGCCCGAGGAGCAGTATCGCAATTACCGGGAGAAGAAGCGACCAGAGAATGTCCATCGAATACCCGCTGGCCGTTATTACATCGTATAACAGGAGCGGCAGGAGCGACAGTATCGCAAAAAATCCGCCGACCTTGAACATCTTCTTCCATTGAAAGACGGCAAGCCCTATGGCAAGACCGAACGCGCTCAGTGCGTTAAAGAATGTATCAAGCTGTTCACCCGTGATAATGCTGTACACCGCGAACACTGTCGTCAGGGTGAGCCCGATGACCATGCTCGCTCGGATCACGTTCTCGTGGAACGAGTCCCTGAGGGCAGGGGAACCCGTACGCTGCTCCGGCGAACGGAACATCATGAGCGATGTCCCATCGCAGGAAAAGGGCTGCGATCCAATACCGCCAATACTGTCATGGCGGACAGTATAGTCCCGCTCCTGCATGTCGTCAAGCCGTCTTTCCGGCCCCCATTCCGACCGCAGGGCGAGGGGATGCGCGAACAGGAGATATCTATCTTCCGATGTACCGGTCGATCTCCTCGCGCGCTATGCTGACCCAGCGGCCGATGCGATCGGGTTCGTTCTGTACCGTATGCGTGTCCTTCATGATAAGCTCAAGATTGCATCTCCCGGCGATGGAAAGCGTTGTGCTGAGATCTGCACGTATCTCGTCCTCGTTGAACTGCGCACATATCATCGTGGGATTGGGCTTGCGCGAGAAGATGAATCGATCTCCCATTTGCGCTGCGCAGGATTCCTGGTTCGACCACGGTGATATCGATATGCGGCGCATGTTCTTGATGGGGAGCAGGTACGGCAGACGCCCGTCCACCGGCTCGCAGCAGCCGTAGCAGTTAAGGCCGAATCGTTCAAGGAGCGGGACCTGATACGGTAAAATGAACTCGGCGAACATCTCCGGCGATACGCCCACTGTCTCCTGCGATTCGGCGAAACCCCAGAGGTCCGTAAGCCGCGCCGGCTCACCCGCATGGTAACTCGTCTGCGGGAGCTCTTTCGTATACGCCACGCCCCCGCTTCCGGTATATCCGTTCTCATTGTTAAGCGTAAGCAGCCCCTCGCGTTCGAAGAAATCGAGCGCATGCCGTCGGTCGCTTTGGAGGAATGACATGAGCGCATGGAGACCGTCGGGGTCATCGTACATCGCGAGCATGAGGCCTTCGATGCCGATAAGCTGTATCGCATCGTTCGTCATGCCGCAGCCTACCGCCGCCGATCCCACGATGCGTACCGTGAGTATATCGCCGAATATCATGTCGGCGAGCTCCTTGATCGCATACGTCGCATCCCGGTCGACGGAGCATTCGCGAATATGAAGCTTCTTAAGATCGCTGCCGAGATTTGCGAGCGGCGGCGTCCAGGTGAAACTGCCGCGGTTCTCGCCGTGTGTTCTGTGTATATCGACGCCGTATGAGCCGACGGATATGTTCCACGGCACATCGAAATACGGCTCTATCGTATTGTCGTCATTGATATGCTCATACCAGTAGATCTTGCGCCGTAGGCCCAATTCCCATGCGCGAAGCATCGTGTTCTCGCATACGCACTCGGCATCCGTGAGCATTTCCACCCACGCGCCCTCGGGGAAGGCGAGCACCATCGGGCGAACGCTTTTCGCCGCATTATGCGCATACCACAGGCGTTTGCGTTCCGCCATTATCGGAAGATCGGCCATCTCGCGCACACGGCGCGCAAGCGTCCGCATGACGGTACGATCGGTCTCAGATACGTTGATTTTCATCGTTTTTTCCGCTACAATCATGATGTGCTCCCGTGATCCCGTTCGTAGATATGATAGTACCGATACCGACGGGCGGCTTGCCGAATTTCATCGTGAGAAATAATGTACATGGACATACGAAAGATAAACACCGTCTACAAACCGGGCGATAAGGCCCTTCATCCGTGGCCGCATATCATCATGCTCGGCTGTCACCGCCGCGGCTATGCCGAAGCGGCACTTACGCCGCATCGGAACCCCGGGTTTGAGATCTGCTACGCCGTCGACGGCGAATTCGAATGGACGGTGGAAGGGCGCGATATACGCATCCAAAGCGGCGAATCATCGATGACCATGCCATGGGAAGAACACAGCGGGCGCGAGAACGTCATAGGGAAGGGGCATCTGGCTTGGTTGATCGTTCAGCCTGAGCTTTGTACGAAGCACGGGAGGCTCATACTCGGCGCATGGAGCGGCATGTTGTCCCGCGAGGAACGCGACCTCGGGGACGCCTTGCGCACACGCACAACGGCGTATCTCGGTGTCGTGCCGGGGATTGATGCGCTCTTCGCATCGCTTTACGAAGAGATAGCCCTCGGCGAGATAGGATATCGCCAGCGCGTGAACGCCGTCGTGACCGAAATGCTCATACGCGCCGCACGTTCGATCGTACGTCCGGTATCCGCCGTCGGAACCGTTCGTGCGAGCGTCATGCGTGCGCTCGATCTCATGCGCTCGGATGTCGGCCGGAAATGGAGCATCCGTGAACTTGCAGGACATGCCGGCCTCGGCACGACCGCGTTCGCCCGTCAGGTCAAGGCGGCGACACGCGCAACGCCGATGGACTATCTCATCAAGCTTCGCGTCGAACGGGCGAAGGCGCTGCTGGCGGAACCGGGCCGTCCCGTCACCGATATCGCGCTCGATCTCGGGTTCGCCTCATCGCAGCATTTCACGACGATGTTCAGGAAGATGACCGGTGTTACACCGAGCGCATACCGGGCACAACATAGGAATGCCGGATGAATGCTATCCCCTCTATCGCTGCATTACTCCTGCAGAATAAACACTCACCCATCCCCCGCCGCGAAATACGCGGCACCCCCTTCCCTCTCTCACAGGGAAGTGAGAGAGGGAAGGGGGAAATAAAAAGCAGAGGCATCTCATGATGAGCAAGAAGCGAATAGACATATGCGCAGTTTGTGTATGAGGGATTTAGGTATGCGTGCCATTCGTTTTATGAACGATGACGTGCTGAACGATATTGACAGTGTTCTTAATAAGATCGGGACTGCACTCTCTTCTCCCCTTCCCCTCTCTCACCTCTCCGTGAGAGAGGGGAAGGGGCCGGGGGATGGGGTGAGTGTGTCTCAGGAGCTGCACAATGCTTACCATCGGCCTTCTCATCGTCTCCAACGTGTTCATGACCATCGCATGGTACGGCCATCTTAAGTTCAAGGGCGTCGCGCTCTGGCAGGTGATACTGATAAGCTGGCTCATCGCGCTTCCCGAATACTGCTTTCAGGTCCCCGCCAACCGCTTCGGTCATGGCACGTTCACCGCGGCAGAGCTCAAAACGATACAGGAAGTGATAACGCTCGTGGTGTTCTCAGTGTTCTCGATCGTGTATCTGAAAGAAGAGTTCCGATGGAACTATCTCGTCGGGTTCATCTGCATCATCGCCGCGGTGTTCTTCATTTTTAAGAAATGGTAAGCCGCTCCGTTCAGAAATCGAACGACAGGAGCAGCCCGAGTCCGTGTACATCGTAATTGAACGCCGTTCCGTCGCCGTACTTGTTGTTCGCATCCACCCATTTGAACGTATACGACGGTATGAGGCGATAATACTCGCCCAGCTTGAAATTCCATGCCAGCCCGGCGAGCACGGTCCTCGTGTACATCTTCTCCGCCTGATACACACCGCTTGCGTCCTGTATGGGGAAATGCGGATAGTACTTGTAGGACATGGTCCCGAATACCGTGGCTTGTATCTCTTTTGAAAGAACGAAGGTGAGCGTAAGGCGTGCGCGAATGTCATTGAAGTCATAATTGATGCCGATGGTCTGATTATTGGTGCCCAGCGGTTTCGGATGATATCCTGTCGACGCTGAATTTTCATAATCGAGACCGATACCCGGTATCATGAACATCATTTCCCAGGCGATATCCGCGGTAGCAGTGTGCGCGAGCCCGAACTGATAGACATTTGGATAGTATAAGGCATCGGCACCGATAACGCCGGGGTTCACGAAGTTACGCGCGGTGAATCGATACGAAACACGGTACGTGAACGGTTCATGCGAATCGTTCTCTGCCACTATGGAGGCGACTTGGAGCACATGGCTCTCGCGCGACACTTCCTGGTTCAGTGAACTTCCGGTGAGGTATTCGGTGTACAGATCGGTGAATCGCGGGAAATAGAGATAGCCGATGCTGTAGGCAAGTGCCGCCGAGTGCGAGCCGAGATAATTCCATTGCGCTTCGACCTCGCCGCCGCCGCGGAGATAATCGAAGATGCCGCTGCCCCAGGCCTCGCTTTGGCTCAGCTTATAGAATTCAGCCGTGCCGTCGATGCGGCCCGAGAGCGTGAGATTTGGAAGTATGTCGTGCATGTACTTCACGACCACGTTATGGTCCTGCACGCGTTCGCTCATGCGCTCGGCGTCCTGGGGTGATATCCCCGGGCCATCGTAGATGAACTCGTAGAGTCCCATGAGCGCGGAGCGTTCGCTTATCGTGAAAAGGCCGCTCACGTCGAGGGTAATGGAATTGGCGGAAATGAAGCTTGCGCGGTTGAGCAGCATTGCGTTCTCCGCCAGGCTCCCCGCGACGTTCATGGTGAAAAACCCGTCATTCGTTGCGTTGGTCGGTGAGCCCGTCGAACCGTTCGTGGCACCCATGAGGGAAACGGCCGCTGCCGCTGTCAGTATCGATCGTATCATTGTTTTCATCGCTTCCCCCTAAAACCTGAAATGCAGATTGATATAGGGGTGAACAACGAGCGGCGCTTCCGGATAGAACATGAGCCCCAGGTCCCAGTTGGGGAGCGCGAAGATGAGCCCCGCATAGGGCTGCCATTTCCCGAACATATAGCCGCCGACGATGATAAGGTCATTATCGGCGCCGAGGGACTGCACGACGCCGGCGTATAGGGTCGGCACCTGATAGAGGCTCTGAAGACCGGTGACGGGGAAGAACGGTATTTGATTGGTGAGCGATGAGCCGGCAATATCGACGGAGACCATGCCCACGGCATATTTGAAGCCGCCGTACGCGGTCACCCCCGGGAAGGCTGTTTTC
>JBBTBY010000002.1 GCA_038043445.1 Spirochaetota bacterium | reverse complement strand
ATTCGAATTCCGCATGGTCGGCTCATCGGCATCCATCGCGGGACCGAATGTCGTGCTCAATACCATCGCTGCGGAATCGCTCGACGAGCTCGCCGCCCGCCTTGAGAAAGCGAGCGACATCAGCGCTGAGCTCGCCAAGTACGTCAAGGATGTCATGGCCAAGCACGGGCGCATCATCTTCAACGGGAACAATTATTCCGAGGAATGGGTCAGCGAGGCCGCCAAGCGCGGTCTCCCGAACGTACGCAACTGCGTCGATGCGCTCAAGGCGTTCGTCACACCGGAATCGGAGGCGCTCTTCGAAAAGTATAAGGTCCTTGCAAAAGCGGAGCTCCACTCACGCTATGAGATATACACCGAGCAGTACGCGAAGCACATCAATATCGAGGCGAACACGGCATCGCAGATGGTGCGGCGTCAGTATCTGCCGGCGGCCCTCTCCTTCCTTTCTGAAATGAAGGGGAACCTCGATGCGGTGAAGACCGAGGCTGCGGCAGATCTGCTCAAAAGCGCGAGCGCTCTCGTGGACAGCGCGTACGCGAAGCTCAAAAAGCTCGAGGACAACACCAAGCGGTCGAAGTCCGTCACCGATGTCGTGAAACAGGCCGAATCGTACCGCGACACTGTCGTAACGACGCTCGCTGAGTTGCGGAGCGATGTCGACGCGCTTGAGTCGCTCGTATCGAAAGACCTCTGGCCGGTACCGTATTACAGCGATATGCTGTTCAATCTCTGATACTGCTCAGACAGAACGATACCCCATCCCCGCGGCGCCGCCGTGAGGATGGGGTGTTTTTTTATCACGCGTCTACGCTTTGGCCCACTTGTTCTGTCCGGTCGATTCCAGCACTGACCGCCACAGCGGCCGTTCCGGATCGACACGCTTTCGCCCGATAGCGATGCTTTGTATCGGTATATGCACATTGAGCCCATGCCATCGCCCGACGAGCATGGCGGTCTTGCCCGCCATCGCCGCGTGAACGGCGTCGTGTCCGAGCTGCAGGCAATAGATATTATCATGCGAATTCGGCGCCACTGACCGTACGATGTACGACGGATCGATGTATTTCACCGTGCCGTCGAATTTCTCCCGCTTGAAGAACGCTACCATTTGATCGCGGAGATACACGCCGACATCCTGGAGCTTCACATTGCCCGAGGCATCGCGTGCATCGGTCTTCGGCAGGAGGTCCTGCCCCGCCCCCTCGGCTATCACGACGACCGCGTGTTTTCGCGTTTCAAGACGGCGTTTGAGCGACCGAAGGAAACCATCCTCACCCTCGAGCGTGAACGGCACTTCCGGGATAAGAACGAAATTCACATCGCTCATGGCCAGCGCAGCATAGCACGCGATGAAACCTGAATGACGACCCATGAGCTTCACAAGCCCTACGCCGTTGTTCACGCCCTTCGATTCCACATGCGCGCAGGCAAGGGACTGCACCGCCGCGCTCACCGCCGTCTGAAAGCCGAAACTCTCATCGATGAACGGGATATCGTTGTCTATCGTCTTCGGTATGCCGATCACCGCGATGCGCAATCCCCGTTTCGCTATCTCTTCAGCGATGACGCGGGCGCCGCGGAGCGTGCCGTCACCGCCGACGGTATAGAGCTGCGATATGCCTAAGCGCTCGAGGCAATCGACTATCTCCACCGTATCCTGCTCACCCCGCGACGAACCGAGCTTGGTACCGCCCTGGTCCTGCCATCCGTCGACGACATCGGGGTTGAGATCGAGTATATCGTGCCCATGATGGGCGATGAACCCTTCGTAGCCGTACCGGAAGCCGACGATATGCCGCACGCCGTACACATGCCATAACCCCATCACGACAGCACGTATCACCGCGTTCAGTCCCGGACAGAGCCCCCCGCAGGTAACGATGCCCGCACGCACTTTTGAGGGATCGAAATAGATATGCCCCCGCGGGCCCGCGCGCTCCATGCTCACCTGCGCTGCGGTATCGATCGTTTCAACGCCGTTGATCACATCATCATAGAGCACCCGTTCGCTGTCGTCGATGAAATTCCCTCCGACATGAGGGGCTATCGGCGAATCGATACGCGGCACGCCAAGCTGCTCTATCTGCATATCTTCAGGGGTGATGGAGAAACTATAGCTTGATTTGCTCATTGGCTGCCTCTCGGTCTGTCATTTTCCGGAACGCTCCGCGGTCATCCGCAGTATATATATTATCCGAGCATTTATCAAACCCGATAATACCCCCAAATCCTCACATAAGGAAAAAGAGAGACCACCGAGGTCACGGAGAAAAAGACCGAGAGCATATAGAAGGGAAATTGAACATTTTCACCCGAAAGGTGAAGCCTTGCTGTACATTATCCAACATGTCTTCTCACTGGATTTCTCTCGTATTCTCTGTGCCCTCCGTGGTTTTCTTCACTTGCATATTAATTCGGGCTACTTCCCCTGGTCACAGCCGCAAGAGCTGATGACTTGCGCCCCCGATCGTAATTCCCTCGACGATATCACCGATGATGCCTATTCCATGTCGATGGATGAATTCGGCGATACCGAGCGTGCGTTCCTGATACCCCTCGCGCGGGAGCACAGAGCCCCGAAGCCGTGAAAGATTCGCCGTATCGACACCCTCGGCACGCGTAAGCGAACGCTCGGCTTTTTCCGCGAGCCGGTCAACATCCTCGCGGAGCCGGCGGCCGAATTGTTCCGTCGTTCTTTCAAATGCCGCATCCCTGGACGCGACACGCGCGTTCATCTCGCTCACGAACGCAGCCGATGCAGAGGAGAATCGCTCCACGATGGATGTAAGTGCACTGTCGGCATGCGGTTTGAACGCTTCATATCCGCCGAAGAGCGCATCATCGCTCATACCGAAAGACGCCTGTATGCGGGCGAATTTATCCTCGAGGAGCGTTACGCTTGCACGCGGGTATATCACCGGCATGGGGATGCCGAACACTTCGGACAACGACGCCGCTTCCGCGAGATAATTGAATTCGGAAGGCCCGGCAATATACGCGAGCGAAGGGATGGCGTACTGCTGGAACATGATGCGTGAGAAGACATCGCAGGTCATGTTCTGTATCCGTGCATCGACGAAAGCACGGGCTTGTGATAGCGGATGCCGAACATTGCCGGCAATGATCGCATCGCCATCGATGGATATCCGGGAACGGATATCGTTCTCGACACCGAACACCGTGGTCGATGGTATATCCCGTATCGGTACCGGCAGACCATGCGCGGCCAATGCGCTCACCCGTTCGCTGAGCGCGCTTCGAACCGCATCATGACGGTTAAGCGCCGTCCCAAAGAACGCCGGGGCAAGCGTGTTGAGGTGCATCGGCTCGACAGCGACAAGTCCGAACGGCGCGAACAGCCGCACATAGAACGATGAAACATCACGGGCAAATCCATTCTCGGAGGTCCTGAGGAGCTCGGCTAGCACGGGGGCATTATCATTTTCGTTCCTGTCATGAAGGAACTCATCGACGGCTGCACGGACGACACTCGATGGTATCGACGAGAGAAGCCGCGGTCGCCCGAGATCGGCCGCATATCGCTTGAGCGTTCCATCGGGCCGCGATACGAACGCGTGGTCCACCTCGCTCACGTCCGAATCGTTGGAGGCGTTCCAGAACACCGGCACCACCGGCACCGAGAGCGAAGCGGAAAGCGCTCGCGCAAGGCGTATCGCGGTCGCGATCTTGTATACCGTATAGAGCGGCCCGCCGAGAAGGCACGGCTGCTGTCCGGTGACCACAGCAAAACCGCCGCCCGCGAGTGCACGGATGTTCTCGCGCGCCCTATCCCCGGCACCGATATCGTCGTTATATTTCTCCAGTATCGCCGCGAGCGCGCTCGGTTCATAACGGACCTTCTTCAGCGCATCCATGAGCGTTGCGAACGATGCCCCATCGGCAAGATCGTACCCGAAAAAACGCTTTCGCGCCGCGCCATCATTCCATGCCGGATCGAACGGCGAGCGGTCGATGATGACGGTCTTCATCGATACGCCGCTATGTCATACATCATGTCAGTCATGTATTCTGCATCAGCCATGTGACTTGCGCCAGTCTTTCGGCGCTATCCCGGTATGCTTCCTGAACAATTTACAGAAATAGCTCGCATCGCTGAAACCGGAGTCGAAGGCGGCGTCGGTGATGCTCACACCGCGCTCGATGAGACCGCGCGCATGCGCGATGCGGCAGAGCGCTATCTCATCGTGTATAGTGTGCCCAAAAGATCGCTTGAACGTGCGCGCAAGCACCGACTTATCGATGCCGATATTGCCGGATAGCGTCGTGAGCGTGATAGGTGAACGGAAATACTCGGCGATGATGGCCCGGGCGATATAGGCTTTGCTCCGCATCGTGTGCTGCGCCTTCGCAAGCGCATATGACGGCGCGTTCCTTTCGATGACATCCGCGATGACGGCGGCGGCATGCACCGCTTCATCCGAGAACGCGCTCATTGCGCTCTTCTCGGGGAATGCGGACGGCGCGGCAGGATCGAACTCGGACACGGACCGTACCCGCCGCGTAAGGGTCCCACCCATGAACGTTACGAACACGACGGCGAGCGGCATATCCCTGCCGACCGGATTTACATGATCGTACAATCCGAACGGGCAGATATCGAAGAACGGTTCCTTCCCTTTCACCGCACGCTCTATTTTACGCTGTTTGTATGCGCGGCAGATGCGCAGATTATCCTGATCTTCCTTCACCTTCATGCATCGCACGCCGCAATGCGTGGTATGGGACGTGGCAAGCGACGGTATCTGAACGATATTGGCAAGATCGGTAATACCGACGGCACAGGTGCCCGCCGCGGTGATCCGTGCGATGAGATATTCAAGCTTTGATGTCATGATCGGCGTCAGAACGACAGCTCAAGCGAAAGTGACGCGAACCAGCCGGCAAGCGAGAACGAGGGCATAGCCCCCGCGGGAATGCCTGCGGCAAGCGACACCGATTCATTCGCATCATTGAATGCGGAAATATACCACGGCGAGAGCTGCGTCCAGAAGCGGTACCCGCCGTATGCCGATATGCCGATGCTGTCATTCTGGTCGTACACGATGCCCACCCCGAGAACGGCGCCGGCACCGAAACCATTGATGGTCATGGCGCGTCCCGACGGGATGTTCTTCGTCGCGGACAATGCTATCGCTGTCTGCGCCGTCCCGAAATTCCCGAACGTCGTCGACAGGCCGATGGAAGGCAGGATGGAGAGCATGAGCGTTTCGCGTATCAGCGGAAGCCGAATATCGCACTGCGCGGAGAATACGGCGGTCATGAAGGTGAAATTACCGGGAAAAAAGCTCAGCATCGCGGAAGGCTCAACGATGTCCCATCCCGTATAGGTGAGCGATGCATCGATGACGAGAGACTGCGCCGTCGGTGCTATCGAAGCGTTCATCGCATTGGTGTTCGTCAGATAGTTCACATAGACCGGCGCAATGCCGGGCCGCACATCGTATTGACAGAGGCCGCCGCGTATGCCGAAACGAAAACCGCTCATCGCTATGCGCTCGGCGATATCATCGGCGGCAACCGTGCCCCCGCGTATGATGACGGCGGACGCGCCGTTGGTAACGGATATGACCTTCACCGATGCTTTCCGCACGATGGCGCGCGGCATGTTCGTCGCCGTGTTCGTCGCACCGATGATGCGAAAGCGCCAGTTCTCACGTATCCCGGTATCGGCACCGGCGGACAGGTGTATCACGTCGCCCTCGACCGCGGTAACGCGTATGCGTTCGGCGAAATGCTCCTTGAACCCGTTCACGATCATCGGTATGAGCGCCGCAACGGCACCGGAGAGCGCTTCATCGCGCGCCGTCTCATTGCTCCCCGCGGCCGATGCGTTCGCGGTGAACGCGCTCACCGCTTCCGTCTCATCGATGCCTATCCTCGTCAACGTAACGGTAACGCGGACCACCGCTATCGTCCCGTCAACGGAGCTGCTGCGTATCACCTGATGAACGACACCGCTTATCGCGCGATCGACGCCGTGTACATTCCCCGCCATCGCTATATCGGCGATGGAAAGCGCGGTGGAGCGCACCCCCATGTCCGTGAGCGTCTTTTCTATCGTGCGCGGCGGCACTATCGAGATATTCGTTATGCGCGCGAGTTCTGCTGCAAGCGAATCGGATATCCTGTCCGCCACGGGCTGGAACCGCCCGGTGGGATCACGGAACGGGAATACGGCAACGGGGTCTTTGAAAGCGGTATCCGCTCCTGATACTGCGCCGGCAAGAGCGAGCGCAAGGATAAGGCACACCCCGAATGGACGCATCAGCTGCTCCCTATTTGAAATGCAGCACTATCGGTGTCGTCGTAAAGAAGAACCCTGCGATGCACGCGGTGAAAAGGCAGGCAAGGGTCGCGGCTACGAGCGCACGAGCGGCTATCGATGTCAGGTCCTTCATGCGCCCCGGGGCGAGCGCTGAAATGCCGCCGACGAATATCGCAAGGGACGGTATATGCGCGAAGCCGCAGAGCGCGTATGACGCTATCACGGCTGAACGCTGGTATTTGAGCGACCCGCTCGCCATGAGCGCGGCCAGATCGGAATACGATTTCACCTCGGTAGACACGACGCGCTCGCCGATGACACGCGCTATCTTGAACGCGTCCTCCACGGGAACGCCGATGGCAAGCGTGAACGGATAGAACACAAGCCCGAAAATATCGTCCAATACCAAGGTGAACGTCGTGTGACATATCTTATTGAAGATACCGACGCCGAAGCCGAGCGTAAGGTTCACGAGGGCGACGATACCGAGCACCGCGATGAGGAGCGCCACGATGCCGAACACAAGCTTAAGCCCGTCATTCGCACCGTTTATCACCGATGCGAACACATTGGCGTCGCGCTCATAATGCGGTTCGACGTCCTTGCCCATGGTTTTCGGGGCATCATCCTCAGGCACCATGAGCTTCGCCATCATTATCGCCGCGGGTGCGGAAAGTATCGAAGCGGATATGAGATGGCCCGCTATGCTCGGGAACGTTCCCTTAAGCGCCATCACATAGATCCCGAGCACGCTCGATGCTATCGTCGCCATGCCGGCGGTGAGCACGAGGGCGAGTTCGGACTTCGTCATCTCCTCGAGATACGGCTTTACCGTCAGCGCCGACTCGACGCCGACGAATATATTGCTCGCGGTCGCCACCGACTCCGCACCGGATATGCGCATGAGTTTCGCGAACACGAAGGAAAAGCCCTTGATAATGAGCGGCATTATTTTCAGATAATAGAGGAGCGCCATGAGCGCGGAGAAGAATATTATCGTCGGGAAGCTCTGGGTGGCCAGGATGAACAGGTTCGGCACGGCTTTCATCTGTCCGCTTTTCACCATGTTCCCGAACAAGGGGCCGAGCACTTCGTTCGGGGCGGCGAGCCAGCCGAAAACGAATCGCACGCCGGCGAGCGATGAATTCAGTATCGCAACGACGATATCATTCAGGAAAATGAAAAGCTGACGTCCCGGGGGGAAAAGGAAAATGAACGCGCCGAACGCCATCTGCAGGGCGAACCCCCATACGAGCGCGCGCCAATTGATGTTCTTCTTCGATGACGACAGGAGCCATGCAGTGCCCAGAAGCACGACCATGCCGCCCAAGCTCACCAGATTGTAGATGTACGGTTGCAGTTTCATATGTCCGCCCTTGCGTGATATCGTTCCGTCAGTATACAAGAGGGAAGCAAAAATGTAAAACGCTGCGACTATTGAAGAAAGCGACGCTTGCTGTATAATCGGCAAATCACGTCACGGGAGAGATCATGAACTGGAACGTTGATCCGTACATCCTAATCATCCTGACCGGTTTTCCGCTCATCGCGGCGGCCGTGATCGCGTTCCTGCCGTCGCGCCGTTCGGTGATGACCGGGGCGATGATAGCAGCGTTCGCGATGGAATTCGTCATGTCGCTCCATCTCCCCGTACGGTATGCCGCGTCCGCCGGGATGCAGTATGCTTTCTCGGTCGACTGGATACCGTTGTTCGGCATTCGATTCGCGCTTTGCGCGGACGGCATCTCCATCGTGCTCATACTGCTCACGACGATAACATTCCTCCTCGGCGCCATAGCGGCGAAAATTCCCGACACGCAGAGAAAGGCCTATGCAATTGCGATACTCATCATCGAATCGGCGGTCATCGGCGTATTCTCTGCGGCCGACATGTTCCTCTTCTACATTTTCTGGGAGGCGATGCTCATCCCCGCGGCAATACTGATAGCCGTGTTCGGGAGCGGCGCTCGCGTGGCGGCAGCCTTTAAATTCTTCCTTTTCACGTTCGCGGGCTCGATATTCATGCTCATCGCGATGATCGTCATCGCCTCCCTCTCGCAGCAGAACACCGGCGTGTTATCGTTCTCCCTCACCGACGCGGTGCAGGCGATGAACACGCTCCGCGCCAATGCCGGCGGGAAACTGCTCACGCTCGAGATACTCCTCTTCCTCGGATTCTTCATCGCGTTCGCGGTGAAGACGGCGCTCTTCCCGCTCCATATCTGGGCGCCGGACACGTATGCATCATCCCCGGTGTTCGTAACGGTCATCCTTTCCGCCGTGCTCCTCAAGATGGGCGGCTACGGTCTCTGGCGATTCGTACTCCCGCTGTTCCCGGGCGCGGTCTCGTTCTTCCAGCCGTACATAATCGCGCTCGGCATCGCGGGCATTCTCTACGCGGCGCTCATCGCCCTTGTGCAGAAGGATATCAAACGCCTCCTCGCCTACTCGTCCGTCAGTCATATCGGTTTCGCCGTGGTCGGCATATTCTCGCTTTCCGTCATCGGCGCCGCCGGCGGCATACTCCAGCTCTTCAATCACGGCATATCGATAGCGATGCTCTTCATACTCGCCGGCATCCTTACCGAGCGTTCCGGCTCATCCGATATCGACGGTCACGGCGGTCTCGCGAAGCCGATGCCGCTCTTCGCCGTACTCCTGACCATCGCAGCACTCGCATCGATAGCGCTGCCGGCCACCGGCGCGTTCGTATCGGAAATACTCTCCCTCGCGGGGTTGTTCTCCTACAGCATGTGGGCGACGATCGCCGCTATCCCTGCGGTCATACTCGGCGCAGTGTATATGCTCACGCTCGTAAGAAAAACGATATACGGACCGCTCCCGGACACGCGCACCGCGATGAAGGACCTTACCCTGCGCGAAGCGGCACCGCTCATCGTCCTTGCTGCGATAGTGTTCTTCATCGGCATCTACCCGTCGCCGCTCATGAAGCTCATCGAGCCGAACGTAAAGACCATGCTTGCCATCTATCCGTCGGCAAAATAAAACACGGAGCACCGGATGATAGTATCCACGATCGACGACCTCGCGACGCGCTACGGCGTTTCAGTATCCCACGCCGTCGATTTCCTTCGGACAGTGAACGCAAGCACCCGTGACGGCGAATACCCCATCGACGGGAAGGACATGTTCGCACGCATCATGACCGCGAAGACCGAACCGCGCGAAAAGCGTTTCTACGAGACGCACAGGAATTACATCGATGTGCAATACGTGTTCGAGGGCCGGCAGATCATCGAATGGCTTCCGCGAAGCGCGTTCAAAGAGGAGCCGTATGATGCGGCCGCCGATGTCATAAAATACACGGAGCACCCCGTCGGCACGGGCATTCTCATGGGAGGCGCGACGGTCGCGATATTCTATCCCGAGGATGCGCATCGGCCGCTGTGCATGTACGAGTCCCCCGCACAGATACGCGTATGCGTGGTGAAGGTGAAGTGTTCATAAACGCGCACGGAACATCGTTCAAGGCATGTCCGAGCCGCCGTGCCGCACTCCCCCTCCGC
>JBBTBY010000001.1 GCA_038043445.1 Spirochaetota bacterium | reverse complement strand
CGAGAAAGAACGGAAGGGCAGCTGAACATTTTCACCCGAAAGATGATACCTGCTGTGCGTTGTTCTCCATACGCTTCATTGCATTCTCTGTGCCCTCCGTGGTTTTATTTTCTTACGTGATGATTCGGGAACGTCCCGAGCGGACGGTTCATCGTACGCCGCGGCGGCCGGCGCGTTTTATCTTTGACATGAAATCGAGACGGACATTGAAGCGCGCCTCGCGCACGTCGGGGTAGGTGACGAACACGGCGTTGGAAAAATTTGATTCCTTGTAAAAATCCGTTTTTGTGAACGTCGAGGGGCCGATGAAGTGCGCATTCGCAAAAATGCCTTTGCCGTGGAATGAGCCGTACGAGAACTTCGTATCCGCAATGAACGATGCGTTGGCGAAATTCGCGTCCTCGTTGAATACCGCCTTCTCGAAATCGGTGGCCGCTCCGAACACGGCGCCGCTGAATGCCGCTTCCTTCACGAATTTGACGCCGGCGAACGACGTCTCCTTCTGGATGTCGATATTGGAGAAGTCGGCCTTGCCGTAGAACACGGCCCCGTCGAACCGTGCATTCCCGCGGACGACAGTGAGCGCGAACGATGTGTCCGCCCTGAATTCGGCGCGGCTGAAGCGTATGCTCCCGAAGAACGTGTTGTTCGAGAACGATGCCGCTCGCGTGAAGATGACGTTCGAGAAATCGATGTCGTTATCCAAGCGCTCGAGGTCCATGCGCATGCCGTAGGCGAAGCGGGCGCCGGCGAATGAGACCGGTATGCCGCGTGCGAATCCCATGTCGCCGAGGTTCACGTCGCGCGGGAAGACGAAGCCGGAGAAATCGTAGTTCTTCGCCTTGAGGAGCGCCTTCATTTCGGCATTGAACGCGGTCACCTCCTTCGTCTCGAACGACGAATGGAGGATGCAGTAATCATCCTCGGGGAGCGAACTTCGCGCGCATATCCTGCCGTCGCGCATGCGGTAATCGCAAGGCCGCATCATATGCGCTTTTTCGACGCCACGGCGATAACGGCCTACTTGTCCTTGTTCGTCGACGTGAGCGGCGGGAGCGGGTATTTCTTGAAATCGAACGTATCGGGCTTTTTCACGAGACTGACCGCCTCTTTGAGCTGCCGGTCGTACGTCAGGTCTATCACCTTCTTGTAATTCGCCCTGCCGCGCTCGACGTAGATGAGGCGCTCAACGAGCTCGGGGCGTATCTTTATGCAGCTCGCGGTGAGCTTCTGCATGAGCTTCGGGAGCTCAATGGCATCCTTATCCGGCACCGGATTCGTATGGACGTAATCCTTGATGAATTTTCCCTCGCGTATATGCCGCACGGCGACTATCTCATCCTTGCTGAATTCCTCGTCCTCGACCACGATGTTCGGGGGAAGGCCTTCCTTATGGAGGCTGTAGCCCCCCGGGGTGAAGTATTTCGCTACCGTTATCTTACAGGTCACCTTGTTCTTCGGGTCGATGGGGAGCACCTGCTGCACGGAGAATTTCCCGTAGGTCTTCTGGCCGACGAGTATCGCGCGTTTGTTGTCGCGCAGCGCCCCGGCGACTATCTCAGATGCGGATGCGCTGTAGCCGTTGACGAGCACTATCATCGGCGTATCGACACAGATGTCGTTCGCCGCTGTGGCGAAGGCGTCCTTGCTCTGGCTCGCGTCGCGCCCACGGGTATAGACTATCTTCCCCGAGCTTAAGAAGAAATCGGCGACGTTCTGCGCGGTATCGAGGCGTCCGCCGGGATTGTTCCTGAGATCGAGTATGAGCTTTTTCATGCCGAGCGACTTGAGCGAAAGGAGCGAATCCTTGAGCTCCTGCGTCGTCTTATCGCCGAAATTGATAAGGCGCACATAGCCGATGCCCTCGTTCGTGATGAATTCCGTCTTCACGCTCTTGATGATTATTTTCGCGCGAATGAGCGTGACCTTTATCGGCTCGCTTTCACCCTCGCGGGCGAGTGAGATCGTTATTTTCGTTCCTTCCTTTCCGCGGAGTATGCGCACCGCCTGTTCTATCGCCATGCCCTTGGTAGACTTGCCTTCTATTTCCGCGATGATGTCCCCGCTGCGTATCCCCGCGCGCTCCGCCGGCGTACCTTCGATGGGGGCCATGACCATGAGCCAGCCGTCATCGTTCATGCCGAGCTGAATGCCGAGACCGCCGAATTCACCGGCCATTTCCGTAGTGAGCTCTTCGGTGAGCTTTTCATCCATATACATTGTGAATGGATCTTCCACCGCTTCGAGCATACCCTTGATAGCGCCCATCATGAGCTTCCGGGCGGTGGCTTTGTCGGGATCGACATAGTATTCGCGGAGCGTATTGTACACGCCGTTCAGCATGCGGCTGTAATTGAGATAGTCATCGTCCAATTCCTGCGCCTTCGCCTTCGATGGCTGGTAGATCGTGAAAAATGAAATGCAGAGTATGAATACGACGACGGATATCCATACGAGGCGTTCTTTGTTCTTCAGCATGCCAATCTCCGATGAATTCTTACCGGCGATTATAGGTGATTTTCAGCTATTTGCAATGATTCATCCGCACTGCTTATTGACATATTCTCATGATAGAATAGTATGCCCGTATCGATCTTTCCACTTCCGCGGTTGGGGTGCCGGTACGGCCGGCTGAGATAATACCCATTGAACCTGAACCGGGTAATGCCGGCGCTAGGAAACCGAATACGAACGTATTATGGCGACCAGGCGGCTTCGGGCCGCCTTATTTTTTTATTGACAAGGAGACAGTATGGACGCAGCAGCAATCCTCGACAAGGTACGGACGACCCCCCCGCTCGTACATCACATCACCAATTGGGTGACGATATATGACTGTGCTGCCGTGACACGGGCATTCGGCGCCTTTCCCGTCATGGCTCATGCGAAGGAAGAAGCGGCGGATATGACGTCGCTCGCGCAATCGCTCGTGCTCAATATCGGGACGCTGACCGCTGAGCTTATCGATGCGATGGTGACAGCAGGCAGACGCGCCAATGAGAAGGGCATTCCTATCGTGCTCGATGCGGTGGGTGCCGGGGCTACCCCGATGCGCACGGAGGCTGCGAAGAAGCTCCTTAAGGAGATCCATATCGATATCATCAAGGGCAATGCATCCGAGATAGCGGTGCTCGCGGGAATGTCCGCTGAGACGCGCGGTGTGGAATCGGGAAAGGTCGACGGCGATCTTTCCGCCATTGCACGGACTCTGAGCGAGGAGCGTAATGCCGTTATCGTGATAACCGGCGTGCGTGATATCATCGCCTACCGGAAAACGGCGTACGGCATCGATAATGGACATGCGCTCATGGGGCGTGTCGTCGGTACCGGCTGTACGGCGGCATCGGCCATCGGCTGCTTCGCCGCGGTCGAGAAGGATCTGGCAGCGGCAGCAGCGTCCGCGCTTATCTGCTACGGCATTGCCGGGGAGCGTGCGGCGGTGCGTGCGAACGCGCCGGCGGCGTTCAAGATCGCCTTTCATGACGAGATAGCATTGCTCACCGCTCAGGCAATTCGCGGGAAAGAACGGTTCTCGACAGGCGAACGGTGATCGAAAAGAAGGAGATGATATGCTGGAGCATTTCAAGAACCGCATCGATGAAAAGGCGCAGAAGACATCTTCCGCGCCGGTGCTTATCTGCGCGCTCGGCGACAGCGTAACACAGGGCTGCATGCAGGCGGGTGTCATCGATCATGAGAACGTGTATCACGATCAGCTGAAGCGCCTGCTCGAAGCGGCGCATCCCGCAACGACGTTCAGCGTCATAAATGCAGGCGTCGGCGGGGAAACGGCGGCGCAGGGATTGTTCCGGCTTGACCGCGATGTGTTCCGACACAGCCCCGATCTTGTCATCATCGGGTTCTGCCTGAACGATTGCGGCGGCGGAAAGGACGGTATTGCACGATACCGCCAGCACATGAACGGCATCATTTCCGGCATACGTGAGAAGACGGCGGCTGATATCGTCGTGCTTACGCCGAATTTCATGGCGTCGCGTGACAATCCGAACATAGCGGACGTACATCGCGGGAAGACGATGGAGAATATCATAGCACGGCAGATTGACGGAACGCTTGCTCACTATGTCGCTGAGCTGCGCGATATCGCCCGGAAGAACGATGCTCCGCTCGCCGATGTGTACGCCGAATGGGAGGCGATGGAAAAGTGCGGCGAGGATGCCACGGCGCGATTATGCAATGGTCTTAATCATCCGGATGCGGCGGGGCATTCGCTCATCGCACGGACGATAATGCAGCTCATACAGCCCAGCGGGTGATGTTCACTTTCCGGAAGCGACTTGTTTGAAATTATCCACCGCACATTGCGCGCTCTCGCGCAGGAACTGTGCGTCGTCTTCAGCGAGCCCGGACGGTACGAACGATATCTCCGATGTTCGCTTCCCGAAGAGCATGGCGAACCAGACGCATGCCTGCAGATATTCGCCGCGTCTGTTGAGATGAATAAGGTCGCTCGTCAATTTCCAGGCATCATCTTTTTCCTTCTTCCAGGAATACCCCTTAATGAAAGACCCGTCCGGTTCCGGCGGGAGCTTTGGGTACATGAGAGCGGCGAGGTCCGCCTGAGTGTGATGCAGTTTGAATTTCACCGGCTGTTCTGCGCGGGCGCGCTGTACGGCCAGGCCGGTCGGTATGATGCGGCAGTTATATTCCCGTGCGACCTCACTATAGGCATTGGAAAGGCGTTCGAACATGTCGTTCTGGTCCTTCACGTCGCCCTTGGTAAAGAGCGAATGGTCGGCCCTGTATGACCACGTCATCTGAATGACTATCTCTGCCTGCGGGGCGTGACGCCGGACATGCGAATAGATATTGCTGAACCACGGCTGATAGCTGTTCGACTGATAGCTCAGCGGGCTTGCCTGCTGCATCGTAACGATATCCCATTGATCGAGCGTAAGGAGTTCGGTGAGATCATATCTTTTCTGATACGGCTTATACGCAGCATCGCTTTCCGCTTTCTTGAGCTCGTTCCAGTGCCGTT